>CAMRBT010000065.1 GCA_947040475.1 uncultured Brevinema sp. | reverse complement strand
AGCTCTCTTCTCATTGCAGGAACACCCTCATCATCGTAAGGACACCAGCCACATAAGCTAGAATCTCGTCCATCATCCGTAATAGAAAGCTCTTCTGCTCCGATTTTGGAACCAAGTTTAATTTTTTTTAATAGATCTGGATTTTCTGCAAGGAAATCCGCTTCACTCATATGTCCAAAAGCTTCATGGGCAAATACCCCAGCAAGATTAGGATTGAGGAGCACTTTGTAAGATCCAGATTCTACTTTAGGGGCTTTAATAAGATCTTTTACACGTTTTTTTATGGTATCGATTTTTTCTTCATAGCCGTCTAAATTTTCCATTCCACCATAAGTACCATCAGAAAAATAAGCGTGTTGTAGGGTGTTATTATCTTTAATAACAACAGATACAGACATTCCTGTAAAATTCTTTGTTTGTTGGATTTCTGAACCATTAGAAGAAACATAAAGCATCTTTCTTGTTGTGTTTTTGAATTCGACATTAGTAGAATTTAAGGAAGGGTCTTCTAATAAAGAATGAACTTTTTTTACAAACTCAAATTTTTCTTCTAAAGATAATAATTGAGGATCTTTAATTACCGTATTAGAAACAGAATCTTTGATTGCTGGGACATCTGTCAAGTTACGACCTACATCACCAACTACAAGAGAACTTTCTAAAGACTTAGCAACACCCTGTTCAAAATCATTATTATTAAAAGAACAAAATCCTACCCCACCTTGATGAAAACTACGAACAGAACCAGCTGAACCTTGTGAATTGAGACAGCGTTCTACTTCTCCTTTGGAGATACGGATAGACGATCCTGTACTTTCAGAATGTGTTAACTCTGTGAAATCAGCCTGTGATTTGGATAGAGCATTTTTTAATATATTTATCATAACTTACCTTTAAATTAATTTTGCTTTCATAACAGCATTTAATGAATCGTACAATTCTACTGCTAAGATATTCCCACGAAGATCTACAGAAGAATCAACAATACAAACCGTATTATTAAGGGTACGCCCTAGATACTGCTTTTGTCCAGTTTCTGCAAATATTTTATCACTATATTTAGACTCTCTATCAAATAAAGCCGTTGTTTTTGAGCCTATTTGACCAGTAAGCAGTTCTGCCATGATACTTCTATGTGTTCTTACCAGAATATCCAAGCGTCTGAGTTTATCTTCTTCATCAACTTGTCCTTCGAAGTTTTCCGCAGGTGTGTTGGGTCTTGTGTTATACCTGTACATAAAAGCTTCGTTATAACGAACTGTTTTAAAAGCTTTTAAAGTATCTTCAAATTCAGCTTCTGTTTCAGTAGGAAAGCCTACAATAATATCAGTAGATAGAATAATATCAGGACGAATTTTTCTAATATTTTCTACTTTTTCTAAATATTCTTCTATATTATAATTTCTTTTCATGAGTTTAAGAATACGAGAATTCCCCGATTGAAAAGGAAGATGAAGGAAAGGCATCATATTAGAGTAGGTATTCATTAATTCTATTGTTTCATAGAGAAATTCTCTAGGGTGTGATGTTAAAAAAGTAATACGCTCAGCACCAGAGTGGCGGGCAATATGTTCTAAGAGATCAGGCAGTCTTTTACCTTCGTGTTTGTAGGTGTCTATTGTTTGACCAAGGAGACAAATTTCTTTTACGCCTTCATCCACGAGCTGTTTGGCATTATCAATGATATCTTGAAAATCTCTATTTTTTTCTAATCCACGTACTTTTGGCACAATACAATAACTACAATGTTTGTTACACCCATGAGAGACAGGTAAAAAAGCCTTAAAAGAATACTCTTTAGAAGCAGTTGCAGGCATAAAGGAATAAGCAGCACCAAAACCTAAAGAATCCTGTTTAACAACAAGATCTTCAATATAATCTAAAAACAAATCTTTGTTATAAGTGCCCCATAAGATAGAGACAATATCAGAAAATTGTTTTTTTACTTCTAAACCTACGTTTTCACTCATACAGCCCATTAAGATAATACGGAGATCTCTATCATGTCTTTCTTTGTTTAACATTCTATAATAACCCAGTCGTCCAATCACATGACTTTCTGCTGTAAGACGCACAGAACAGGTGTTGATGATGATGATGTCTGCATCTTCAGGACATTCTACAATAGTATGTCCTCTTTGTTCGGATTTTGTAACAAGAGAATCTGCCTCAGCAAGATTCATCTGACATCCATAAGTTTCAAAAAACAGCTTAGCCATAAGATATATCCTTTTAGGTATTCAAATTTATTATTTTTATTAATAAGGGACGATTTTTTGACCTTCGATGATAACACGATTATCTTTAGTTATCCCTAAGATAGGTCCCATCACTGTGATTTTATCACCATTATTAAGCTCTTGTAGTCCTGGTACTTCTACCGCGGCAAGTCCTTCTACTTGTCCATTTCCTAGAAAATTGACTAAAAGATCGAAACTTGTTTTTTTACGACCTTGATGATTGACATTAGCGATAGTGCCTTGCCAACGAAGTATTACGCCTTGATAAATAGCAGGGGCAACAGCGATCTCAGCATAACTAGGAACATAGTCAATATTGTCTGTGCTTGGATCTACAATAAAACTCTCTAAGATGGATATTCTTTCTTTGACGGCTAAGCTAGCATTCGATGCTAGCAATTCATTAACAAGCATTTTTGCTTTGTTGTGTTTTTGATCAGAAATAGCTGTTTTTAATTCTTCGAATTTTCTCACAATGACTTTTTCACCGAGAATAATTGTAAAATTTTCTCTAGCATTGATGATATCATTGATACCTTTGATACTTACTTGTGTGGCAGGAGATATCTCGCCTCTATTTCTAATATTTAATGATGTTGCCCAATTTCGAAGCTGAGGATAAGCAAGATAAAGAGAAGCAAAAATCATTACTAAAGCAAGATAGGGACTATATTTTTTAATTTGTAGTATTATCTGAGGAGATAAAATAGTAGTACTAGGGAGCGTTAATTGGATTAAAGGAATGAGTGACATGTTTTTTGCATGATCGGGATCTTTTAATTTTTTAATTTGATTGAGCGTTTCATTTAGTAAAGGGTGAGATTGTAATTCTTGAGCATCAAGGATTACTTCTATTGCCTGTTGAACATTCCCATCACTAAGGTGGGTAAGTGCTATTAAATTGGTGATTTCAGGATCTGTAGCCGCATAAGAAGATGCCTCTTCCAAGTAAGACCTAGCTTCTTTATGTTTGTTTTCTATGAATAGACAACAAGAAAGACCCTTGAGAGCAACAATATCATCTTTTTGAGAATCAAGAATTTTACCCCAAATAGAGCTAGCATCTTTATAGTTTCCTTTTTTAAAAAAAACAATGGACTTAGTGTGATCTCCTTTTGCAAGACCACTACTGATAATCTTCATACTTTCCTCATTGTATAATAATGTTTATTATTATAACAGATTTTACAGATAAATTCAAACAATAGCTTGATGCCTTTCTGTTTGACAAGATATTAAATTTCGGTTATTATATTATATAAAATTATTTTAGATATAAATGGAGAATAATGTATGAGAACGTCTTTTTTAGCTCTTCTTATTTTTACAACGACAAGCCTAGTGTATCCTCAACAAAGTAATACGAATCTCGTATTGGCTGCACCAACAAATATGGATATTAAGTATGAAGTAGATTTAACCAATATTCAAATAGGAAAACCATTTTCTGTTATTTATACGATGCCCAATTCTATTATGTCTATTATCACAATAGATTCTAATATTAACGCTCTCGGTGATACAGATATTGAGATAACCAACATTAGTGCTAAACAGATTGATCTTACGGTGACTAGTTATGGGGTACAGCCATATCCTATGCCTTCTCTTTTGATTACGGCATTAGATCAACAAAGTAACACCAATCAATTTTATACCCCAAGTTTTAATATTCCAGTTTCTAACGATATTGTCTCTAATACGAATTTAATCTTAGAAGATATAGAGCCTATTTATTTTGTTTGGGATCATCTTTGGACTATTTTAATAATTCTATTTTTCTTATTTATTTTAGGGCTTATTTTTATTCCTAAAATGATTACTCCTAGGGAGAAAAAAGCTCCAGTAGTGATAATAGATCCTTTTGTACAAGTATCCACAAAACTTAAAACATTAAAAGTCAAGAGCTTAGAATTAACAGAAGAAACCTATAAAGAGTTTTTTGTAGATTTATCAGAGACCATTAGAGAGTTTATGTCTGAAACTTTAATTCCTTTAGCCTTAGAATTACCTACAAGAGAATTAATAGCTACCATGAAAAAATTGGAAATCCAAGAAGAATTACAAGAAATTACGACTATTATCTTGAGAAATACAGACAGAGCGAAATATGCAAAACAAATTTTTTCTCAAGAACGTATTGCTGAAGTAACAGAAGATTGTTTTAAAATGGTAAAATTAGTACAACGTAAAATAGATATGGAGAAAAATGATGAACTTCGAAAATCCTAAATATTTATTATTATTATTATTTATTCCAGTTTATTTATTACTCAAGCATACCAAAATTGGTAAGGGTATTTGGAAAAGTATTAGCTTTCCTTTTCCTTGGTTGACCTTATTAGAGTCTCACAAAAAAGATTCTTTTGCTTATGGCGTAAGTATCGCTAAAGAAATTTTATTATTATCTTTGTTAGCGGTGATGGTGATAGCTTTAGCACGACCTAGAGGCGGATCTGCCGTTGTTACGAATAACAATCTCGGTGTGGACATTGTCTTAATCTTAGATCTTTCTGGCAGTATGACTTTTGTGGATGAGCCTCCTGCTGATGTTAGACGTAGTAGGGGATTCTTGATAGATACAGGCGGAGACATAGAGAATCAAAGTCGTTTAGAAGTGGCAAAAAGAGTTATTAAAAATTATATAGATAAACAAGAGTTCAATAGAATAGGCTTAGTTACTTTTGTGAGTTTTGCCCTCACTAAAGCCCCATTAAGCTCTGACAAAGAATTACTAAAAACCCTTGTGGATGAGATTACTTATTTAGATGATGGAGCAACAGCGATAGGTTCTGGTATTTTAACAGGATTAAATCGTATTAAAAATTCTACAGCAAAAAGCAAAGTGATGATTCTCTTGACAGATGGTGTTAATAATGCTGGGATAATAGAGCCTATTTCTGCAGCGAATGTTGCTAGAGAATTAGGGGTAAAAATATATACTATTGGTTTGGGTAATACGGAAGGTTCTTGGCAACAGATAGACCAAGGGACTTATGCGTATAAGCCAGGTGGAGATTTTGATCCTGCTACCTTACAAGAAATTGCCAATATTACAGGTGGTAAATATTTTGAAGCATCTAGCGAAAATGCCCTTCAAGACGTTTATGGTGAAATTGATAAATTAGAAAAAAGTGAAATCGAAGTCAAAAGACGAGTGCTCTATGAAGAAAAGTTTAAACCTTGGCTCGTAGCAGCAATGGTATTATGGGCATTATGGCTGATCTTAAATGCTGTCGTGATTAGAATACCTTAGTACACAATTTTTAAAAATATATAAATAAAAAACACCCTTCACGTTTGGAGGGTGTTTTTTTTATTATGAAAATTCTTTAGGAAAAATAATATGGTAGTCATCTTTATTAAGATTGGAAAAAAGGATATATTTTTCAGGTAAATCAAGAGAGTTTGTAGATCCTTTTTTTATTTTATAGTCAAATCGACCATAAAAATTAGGATCACCAAAAACAACAATTTGTGAAAATCCCATTGCTAGAGCAACTTTGTGTCCAGCCTTGATTAATTGAGAGCCTATCCCTTGATCTTGGTGTTTAGGATCTACAACAAGAGGCGCTAACACTAATGCGTTTTCTGCACCAACAATAATTTTGGAAAATAAAATATATCCTAAAATAGTATTATCTATCGTATGTACTAAAGATAATTGAGGGATAAAATCAGGACTTTGAAAAAGACGCTGGACTAAGAATTGTTCTTGATGATCTGAGTGCTCATCGTCTTTAAAAGATTCTTCGATAAGTTTGTAAATAGTTGTTAAATCTTGTGAAGAACTGGCTCTAATAGTCGTGGTCATAAGATGTTTTAGCACCACTAGATACAAGTATTTTAGCGATTTCTGTATTACCTTTAGCTGCAGCTATCATCAAAGGAGAAACATTAGTTTCTGTTTTTTGATTGGGATCAGCCCCTTGAGCTAATAAAAATTCTACGATGTCTTTATTGCCTTCTTGAGTAGCTATCATTAGGGCAGTTGCCCCCATGTCAAAAGCTTGATTGGGGTCTGCACCTTCTTGAATTAATGCCTGTACTAATTCAAAATCATTTTTGATACAAGCGTTTAATAAATTTCTTTCTTCGCAACTAAGCATAGGGGAGTCCTCTCTTTTTGATTGATGAGCGTATCTTAAGCACCAAATAAAATCATATATAATAAACTAATAAAAATAGATGGGAGGGAATTTAGAGTACGGATTTTAGTGATTCCCAAAATATTCATTCCTGTGATCACAATAAGAATCCCGCCTATGATATTTAATTCTGTAAAAGTAGCCGTTGTCATATAAGGTTCTATATATTGTGCTAAAAAATAAATACTTCCTTGCCAAACAAATAAAAATACAGCAGACAATGCTATCCCAAAACCATAACTAGCGCCAAAAATAATACAAGTAATTCCATCTAATAATGCATTGGTATACAAAAGAGTGTAATCTTGGTTTAGTGCAGCATTAATAGGCCCTAAAATTGAAAAAGTCCCTATACAAAATAGTAATACAGCTGTAGTTAGTCCTTGAATGAGGTTGGGAGCACCATCTTCTTTTTGGAATTTTACTTGAAGTTTTTCTACTCTCTGGTCAATTTGTAAGACTTCTCCTAACAAAGTACCCACCACCAAACTTATAATAAATAATAAAGGTTTTGTGCTATTAGGGATGTTTTGAGTGACCCATGTCATCCCTAAAGATAATGCCACGATACCCATACATTGTATGGCGACTTGTCCATAATGTTGGTTTAATTTTTTACCGAGAAGCCCACCTATAAGACTGCCTATAAGAATAGAGCATACATTTACGATAGTTCCTTGCATAGTTTTATCCTTGACTTTTTGTGATGTAGTTTTGTAACTTTAAAGTAATAGAAAGTAAAAGTTCTTTAGAGTAAGATTGAGAAATTTCTGTATAGTCGTTCATTTTTCTGAGAGCATTTTCTATTCTGGTGAGCAATTCTTTTTCTTCCTCTGTACAATCAATATTAAGAAGATCCATAATCTCAACACTACTATGATAAGCAAGATTATCATTATTAAAACGATGAATATCTCTAATAGTTTTAGCTAATATTTCTGGTAACAAAGAAGAGTGAGCCTCAAAATTTTCTGAGAGTTTTAAAAGCATATCAATTCTATGTGCTGATGTCTCATTTTGATGAGTTTTATTTTTCATCTTGTTCCTCACTAGTGTAGTTGACTGCTTTGTTGGGATCTTCTACGAGATTTTCAAGGGCATCAAAGCATTCTCTAAAACGAGTAATAAATACGGTGTGTCCAGTTTCAGGATCGATATCGGCTATTAATCCTGTGGTAATACGAGTGCCTTTATTTTCTACTTGATTACGGAAAGGCTCTCCATAGATTGTCTTTTTTAAGGCTGAACTAATTTCAAAACCTATGATAGAATGTTCCGCTCCTGTCATTCCTAAATCAGTGAGATACCCCGTACCTTTGGGAAGTATCATTTCATCGGCTGTTTGCACATGGGTGTGTGTACCCCATACTATACTGACTTTTCCGTCTAAAAATCGTCCCATGATGAGCTTTTCAGCGGTTGCTTCTGCGTGAAGATCTAAGGCTATCATTTTGATATTGTGTTGTTGTTTGAGTTCTTTGACTTTGTCATAAACAAGATGGTAAGGACACTCGGCAGGACTCATAAACAAACGCCCTAAAGCATTAATTACGGCAAAAGTACCGAATTTGGTTTCTATGGTAGCGACTCCAGATCCTGGAGTTTCTCTAGGCATATTAATAGGTCTAGCAACAAAAGGAAATTCACTAATTTTGTGTCTTAAAACATGTTTGTCCCAAGTGTGATTTCCCAAGGTCATTAGATCTAATCCATAAGAATGAATTTCTTTAATATGTTTTGGGGTGATTCCAAAACCGTGGGAGGCATTTTCCCCATTAGCAATAATGAGATCTGCCTGCCAATTTTCTTTGGCGATAATAAAAGCCTCTTTAGCCGTTTCTCTTCCTGCTACTCCTGTGATATCACCGAAAACGGCTATCCTTAGATGCAGTGGGTTTTTTGTAGGTAGGTGCATATAAAATCCTTATAATTTGAAAATAGGCTTGAATTAAAGCAAGTCTTGTTGTACAATAAATATTATACAATATTTTTATTAATTTGTATATTATTTATTAATCAATAGAAGGAAAT
>CAMRBT010000064.1 GCA_947040475.1 uncultured Brevinema sp. | reverse complement strand
GGACTTTGTTCAAGGCTTTCTTCTGATGTTAAATCTTCTTCAAAAGATTCTTCTATTAAAACACTTTGTTCAAGTGGTTCATTTGATGATATGACAAAATGTGCTTCGGTTTTAGATATATTTTGTTTAGTAGGATTATTAGAGGTAGATAGATCAGGAGATTCTTTGAGAACTTGAGAAACTTCTTTATCAAAATCTGCAAAAATTCTATCCAAATCATTGTGAAATTCTTGTATTTTAGGCTTTACTTGAGTTGGTAGATCAGCCTTTGGTGAATTGGACATTATTTTAGAAGAGTCTGTTGTTTCAGAAGGAGAGGAGTCAAATTGTTTAAGAAATTTAAGATCAGTTGATTCAAATTGATTATTATCAAGAGAAAAAACTTCTACCTGTATTTGTTTTGTATCTGGCATATATTTACTCCGTCTTTATCCTGAAATATTAATATTACTAGTGTTTTTATCGGTACTATTTTCTTTAGCTAAGAGATCATCCCAACCTGATTTTAGATTAGTTATAAGAGTAATGCTTTCTTGTATGGGGGCAATGTTTTTTTGAATATTACCTTCTACTAATAAACGATGAATATAGATATACAATCCAGAAAGATCATCAGCAATAGGACCCGCTTTAAAATTTAGAGATGATAATAATTCACTCATAATATTTTGAGTTTTAATGATATTAGTATTTGCAGCTTCTATGTTTTTATTTTCTATTGCTTCTATTGCTAAGTGAGCAAATTTTATTGCTCCAGAGTAAAGCATTACTATCAGTTTTAATTGGCTGGCTGTTTCGATGTCGTTTGTTTTATAAGTTTCATATCCATACATAAAAAAATCTCCTAAGACTAACTTATAGTAGTTATCGGTTATATTCTACACATGGTTGAGGGCTTTTATAATAAAATTTAACGCACTTATCATACTATTAGGATTTGCTAAGTTTTTATTGACGATATTAAAGGCTGTACCATGATCTGGAGACGTGCGAATAAAGGGCAGTCCTAGGGTAACATTCACTCCATCATTAAAATGAAGTAATTTAAATGGGATTAAAGCCTGATCATGATAGGATGCAATTAGCATCGTATATTTATTGTTTTCGGCATCTTGAAAAATAGTATCAGCAGAATAAGGGCCTGAAATAGGATGCTTGAGAGCTAATTCTTTAATAATAGGGGTAAAAATAGTAAGTTCAGTATCTCCTATGAGTCCATTTTCACCAGCATGAGGATTCAATCCACATACAGCAATGTTGCCGTTAAGATATTTTTGATTAAATTCAATAGCCAAGTTGAAAATATGATAACATCTTTCTTTGGTAATATACTTTGGAACATCTTTAAGAGGAATATGAGCGCTTAATAAGATAACAGACCATTTTGGACTCCAAAATAGCATTTCTGTTTGACAATTAAAAGCTTGACCCAAATATTCCGTATGTCCTATAAAATCTTCTTTACCACTTAAATAAATAGCTTCTTTAGAAATAGGGGCAGTCAGTAATCCTTGGTATTTTTTGGATTTAATCAGTGTCATGGCAAGATCTAAGCTTTTTATAGCTACACGTCCAGCATGGGCACTTAAGACACCATACTCAGGCATATAATCATCTTCTATAGGATGAAAAGTGATATTCTTATACTTGCTGGCATAAGGCGACCACACACATTCTAAACCAATAATAGAAATATTTTTGTGCATATCTACAGAAAAGCTATCTAAACATTTTAAAGTTATTTCAAGTCCAATACCATTAGGATCACCTAAAGTAATTAAAATACGTTTAGAAGGCATAACTAATTATTTGAAAGAGTCGGTAATAATTTTAGCTACATTTTCATTATCACTAGTACTAATACGACAATGTCCATCCCAAATTACACCATTTTGAATAATAAGTTCAGGTGTAGAAATATCGCCTAGTATTTTAGCTGTAGGAAGTAGCATAGCACGAGTTGAACAATTAATATTACCAGCAACAACACCTTCAACTACTATAGATTGGCTTTTGATTTCTGATTTTATTTTTCCTGTTTTACCAATAGTGATGTGTTCCATGGTAAGTTCTTTCCCAAGAAAGGTTCCATCAATACGTAGAGCTCCTGAAAGAGTGATACTTCCTTCAAAAACAGAATTTTCGCCAATGATATTCTCTGTATTTTTTATACGATGAGGCATTATGCTCTCCTAATAATATTCTTTAATGTTTATTATATAAATTGTTTATAAATTTTTATCTAATTGAAAGGCATCAAAAAGATCTTTGTTTGTTAAATTTAAATATTGCAATGCTTCTGACATAAAAATATCGCACTCTTCTAAGGCAATACTGAGTGGTAATCCATAGATTGAAGTATCTTTATCTGTAGATGTAATTACTTGAAGAAAATCTTCATCTGAAAAAATATTATCTTTAGTGATAATATCTATATAATTTTGTATACTTGTAAAAAAAGCATAAACGGCCTTGATTAATTGTATATATTCTTTTTTGATCATTTGTTCATGGGTATCTGAAGTTGATGAAATATTAAGAAAATGAGTATAACTTTGAAAAATATGTGAAATATCCTGATATTGATTATAAAAATGTTCTCTGAGATAATTAGTTTTTGATGCAGATACTAATATTTTTTGAGTAAAAATAGTTTGGTAGTTATTATTTACATAATCAAGGATAGAATATAAGGTGTTAATAAACTCAGTGTCTACATAATCTAAATTAACAGAAATAATATTTTTCATAGGGATGTCTGATAATAAAGTGAAATCACTAAATTCTCTAGGACTTGTGTCCTCTATTTTTGTAGAGTGAGATAAAATATGATTGCGAGTAATACCAATAAGTTCAAGATCTTTCCATGTTAAACTATTTTGCTCTAATTTATGCATTGTTTCATCAAGAACAGTAAGATGCTTACGAATTTCTATTAGCCTTGCAGGATCTCTACTGCTTTTATAGGCTAAGGTGAACTTTCTCTCCAGTATTTTTAATTTAGAAAGTATGGTAGACTTATAATTTTTTAGTTGATGCATTCTATCTTCACCCTTATAATAAATAAATTAACGTTTATTATTTTTTGTATTTTTTGTATTTTCTGTAGATAAATCTTGCATAAATTTAGATGGACTGTAGGACTCTATATTAATTTTATGAGATTCATTGTTTTTCAATGTTCCAGAACCTTGGGTAGCTGTTATATCTAAAGTACTGTCACCAATCTTAATTTTTACACCAGGCATTAATGATTTTGAGGCAGATACAGAGGCTGTAGCTCTTAGGGTATGTAAGTTTTCTTTAGTTTTTTCAAGTGCTTCTGAAGTTTTATTCGTTTGTTTTTTTAGAACAGAAAGACTTTTTTCTAGACTTTTTGCTTTGGCAGAATTATCAGGCAACATACTTAGCTGAGTTACTATTTCTGCTACTTGAGCTTCTAAAGATAATAAAGATTTGCCAAGGTTTTCAATTTTCAGTAAACCTTTTTTTGAATAAGCAACCTCAATTTTGGTTTCGATATAGGATTCAGCTCCAATAATAGTCGCTACAACTTCATGTTGTGCTTTGATATCTCCACCAGCAATAATAGATTTTTTATCTCCTGTAACATAAACGCCTTTTTCGCCAACAACTTTACTATGAAGTAAAGCTTTTGTAACAATAAGATTTCCACCAACTAATACAGTAGATCTTTCTATAAAGCGGGCAAAAAGATTTCCTTTACAAGATATCTCACCATCATCTTTTCCTTGTATACCTTGATGGGCGATAATATTACCTTCAGCATGCATAAAACATCGTCCAATATGCCCATAAACTTCTATATTACCACCAGATATGACACTGAAACCATCGTCAATACCACCCTTAATAATAATATTACCAAGGAAATCAATATTACCAACACTTAGATCAACATTAGTGGCAATTTCTAAAGCAGGATCTACACAAATTTCTTTGTTTTTAAGATAGACTTGTCCTGTTTGACTGGCAAGAGCTTCTAGTTTGTTTGAAGATAAATGTACATTAGATCCAAGGGTCCATTCTGCTGAATTACCATCATTTGCATAGGAAACAACACCTAAAACAGTACGCCCAACTTGACCACTTGTAGCTGGTATCATCGTTGCTAACACGTCATTTTCATGAACATTATGAATAATATTTAGTTCTTTAAAATCCACACTTCCATCAGATCTAACAGCATGTTTAAATGATTCGCTTCCAGTTGGGAAGGTATATTCAATATAAGCATGAGCACCATTTTTAGGAGAAGACCCTTCAGCAACGATAATAGGAATATTATACAATTCATTATCAAGAGCTTCTGTTATATAATTGTTATTAACTCCAAAAACAACTCCCTGGCTTTTTAAAATGGTGAGAATTTCTTCTAATTCAGGAATTCTTCCATGTTCTGTGGGTTTTGAAAACTTTAAAAAAGCTTCCATATTATCTTTAGAAATCGTAATAGTAAAAACAGAATCATTACTAAATGATGGTGTGTAAGGGGCTATAATAACAAGTTCAAAAGTTGTAAGAGCTTCTATTATTAGTTGCTCATTAATAGCATTATCAATAAGATCATAATCTCGAAGATCGAGTTCTTGTAGAATGTTTTCTTTAGTAAGAGCTCGCCCCGTACCTTCAGGTTTGAATATTTGTAGATGTAAACCCTGTTGTTTCATTATCAAACGTAAAGATCCGTCTTTATTTTTAGCTAAATCATTAAATTGATTGTAGTCAATATTAACAGCAAATAAATCTCTAAATTCTTCTTTTACAGAAAAAATATAACTAGAAGGGGTTTTGATAAAACCAAACATAGAGCTTTTTCCTTGACTAGTAAGGGTAAATTCTAGATACTCTTTGGGGGTATTAAAAATTTCAGCAGCTTTTTTTATAGCAGCTTTTTCTGAAAAAGCAAGAACTTCTATCTCAGAATCTACTGATTGTCTATAAAGATCTTGAGCACCAGTAAGTAGTTCCGACCATTGATCTCTTTCTATTAGTTGTTGTAATCGTTCCATAATTTCCTCAGATATAAAGCTTGTTTTATCGTTGATATGATGAGTTTATCTTAAGCTCTTTTCTATATTTATTAACAGTACGTCTTGCTATTTTTATCCCTTTTTTGTGTAGTATATCAGTGATAACTGTATCAGACAAAGGGGATGTGTTATTTTCGTTTTCAATTAGTTGTTTTATAATGTTTTTAATAGTATAGGTATCGGCAATGCCTATTTTATGATTCCATAGTATAGAAAAAGGAAAAATTTGTTTGTTAAACATAAAATATCTATCTTTTAAGGTTCTTGACACAGTAGAGGTGTGTCTTCCTGTAATCTCAGCAATATCTTTTAATCTAATCTCTTTTTTATATTCTTTATCTTGATCATTTGTTTCAAGAAAAAAATCACTTCTTGCTAATATAAGAGCTTCGGCATGTTTTTGTAAGGATTCCATTCTTAAATCTAGAGCCTTTTTTATAGTCTCAGCCTCTTTTAAAAAGAATTTCAATTCTTTAAGCGTATAGCTATTTTCTTTATAGTCTCTTATAGATAAAGAGGGGGTTAAAAAGTCAGCAGGTGTTATGATAAGTTTATCATCTTGAGCTGTGATTATAAAATCGGGATAAATAAATCTACTGTTCTTTTCATCTAAAGGACTACTAGCTATTTTTTTGATGTTTTGTAAAGCTTTTTGCAGGAGATCTTTATCAACATCTATATATTTTGCTATTTTATCTATGCTTATATTTTTGTTAGAATAATTGCTTAACACTATAGAAACTTCATATTCCAAACTGTTTGTGGTATAAAAACATTGTGTCATAAATAATAGATATTCAGTACTATTTAAAGATGCCAGCCCTAAGTAAGAGCTATTCATCATAAGAATTCTTATTTTTTCTACTCTTTCTAAATCAAAATTAGTACCTTGACATAATTTTTGAAGCGATGTATTTAAAAATCCATTAGAAGAAAGATTACCTATGAGAAGGTAAAGAGTAGGGTAATCGGATTCCTCTAGCTCTAATACTAATTCTTCTCTGAGCGTATCAAATAGCTTTTTTTCTTCAGCGATAATATCCTCAAAAACAAGAGAAGTATTTTTTTTTGTAAAACTATCTTTCCAAGGAACATAGATATTATCTACGTTTACTATAGGATTTTTGTTAGCTAATTCAGACATGAGAATATTTAAACTTACTTTATTCATTGTTAAAACAGATAAATTCAATGCCATCGTTTGAGAAAATATAGAATTTTGTTCCTGTCTTGCGTATAACAAATAATACTCCATATAAACAAAATATAATTATATATAATACACAATATACCACATTTCTACAAAAAACGCAAAAAAAAATATATAAAAATATTTAAATAAATACCCCCTAAACTAAAGGGGGTATTTTATGTGTGAATTAAAATTATTGATTTAAATCGGATGTTATATTAGAAATCATAGACTCTTGTTGTTTGAGTTTATCTTCAATATTACCAATATTATCTGTAAGATTTTGAATATTTATTTGTTCTCTATCGATTTTAGAATTGTCTTTATAAAGTCTTTCATAAATACCTAACAAGATATCGTATTGTTTATTAATGTCTAAAAGATTGTTTTCTATATCAACAATTTCTTTAATGAGTACTTGTTCAGTTTCTATCATTTTAATAATTTGTTTATTTGCAATGTTATCATTTTTTTGTAGATAGTTATAGATTTTAGACAAACTCTCACTAGCACTTCCATAGGTGTCACCAGGGTTGAATTCAGATACAATGAGAACATTAGTTTCTTTTGCAATCGGAGTTAGCTGTTGTACTGTTGTTTTGGTTTTATCAATAGCTTCAAGTAATTCTTGATCGTTATTCTTTATGAATTCATCATCAATATTTATGACAATAGGTATATCAAATTGAGAAGTGATAATTCCGTTTTGATACCCTTTTACAGCTATTAATACATCGTGGGTATTACCTTGTTTTGATTTGGAAGCTACATTCCAACTAACAGGATGTTTGTTTCCATAACCAACATCACCAACTCTTTTAATAAGAGAATCATAAACTTCTAAGGTAGGAGGTATTTTTATTTCTAAGACTACTTCATCAAAAATTTCAGCTTTCATATTTTGTAGCCATAAATCTACGGATAAAGGAGTAGTTTGTTGACTAGTAAAAGTACTAGTACGAACTTCTAATCCATTATTCCCAAAAACATTAATTAAAGAGGGGATCCCAACCATGGTAGAAGCAATTCTAATTGAAGAATTAGGGGCTATAAATTGATCGTCAAAAAACATTACTACAGCATTATCTTTTTTATGAATGGATGTATATTTAGAATATTTGTATTCCCAAATGTTACGGAGAGCTTTATTTATAGTAGTAAAATACATTTCACTTGGTTTAATAGGGTGTTGATTTTGTACAAAACCTTTCAAAGATGAAGGAGAAACTTCTCCTGTAAAATCTGATGTGAGCCAATATTCAGGTAAAGCTTCTAAAGTAACATAGTATTCGTTATTGATAACATCGTGATTAGGTAAAAAGAAAGCATTAACTTGATCATCTCCAACATTAGGATCTAACACTAGTCTAGCTGCTACTTGCCTAGAGGTAGTAGGATCTTTATTAACAACATCATAAGTTATTAAGACAGCATCAGGGAATAGGGTCTCGGTATTTGTAACAATAGCAACTGTTTGAATAATCTCTAAACCACCAATAGTCCATCCATAAATAATACTATCATTTTGTACGATAGGAGGACTAAGCCATTGACCATTTTCAGCACCAAAAACAACAGGGGTATTATCAATATTTATAGTAGTAACATTCAAAGCATTTGTTGATGAGCCTAGTAGGGGTAAATATTTTTGATCTTCAGCAGAAATAGGGGAAGTGTATTGGAGAAAGGATCGGGGGAAGAATGATTTTTCAATTTCGGATGGAACATACTCATTTACTACATCATATACGATATATCTTCCCGTTTTAATATCTACACTTACGCCTACATATTCATTAGAAATGCTTACCCATTGTGAGGGTGGAGCAAGAGGATATACATTCACCAATTGAGAGTATATATTAGAATTTGATAATGTTAAAATGATAAAAAAGAATAGAAATCGGAATTTGCAATTCATAAATTCTCCTAGTTGTATATAATGTAGAGCTATATAAATATTAATTTTCTGTAATATTTATATTTTTTTCTTTTAGAGTTTTAGCTCTTGTTTGACCAATTGATTCCAGTAGATTTAGTTTTCTCTCTTTTAGGTGTAATAATTGTTCTTTTAGAGCTAGCACATTTTTGATTCTATCGATGAGTTCTTTTTCTTCTGTAATAGTATCCATAGTTTTACGACTATTATCAATGTCATTCTGAATATTTTGTTTT
>CAMRBT010000063.1 GCA_947040475.1 uncultured Brevinema sp. | reverse complement strand
CTTTCTTCAAAAATTCATAATATTCTATATAGTCTGTATCCTCTTGTTTCTTAATCGCTACCATCTCTAATGCAAGAAAGGGATGCACGTACATCCCTTTTATATTATCCCAAGAACTTTCGCCTTGATATTTTTCTTTATTTCCTGTTAAAACCTTAATGTGTTCAATGTTTTCTTTTATGCAATCACATCTAAAAAATCTATTCAAATTTATTCCAATTTGCTCGGCTAATAAAGTTCCGTTAATATACCCATCTTCGCTATTGATAATAATCTTTATCCAGCTTTTATTCTTGATTTCTACCTCGTTGATTTTTAACATTATGATCTCCTTTTCCTTACTAACATAGTTATTCTCTAGCGTCAACACATGTTAGCTTCAATACGGAGACAAGTCAAGTCTTTTCTGAGAATGTGTTTTATTGATTTTGAGATTGTGTTTTCTATAGAAGGAGTGTATAATAAATATTGAAATTGGGTGATTTTAATGTTTAGGAGTTTATATGAAAGCACATGATAAATATGTGGTTGCCTATAAACATAATATTAATTGAAAAATGCTACAGCTTATGATATAATATATATCATGGGTGGTATTGTTAAATGGAGTTAAAAGAAAATTAGATGAGAAAATAACAGGACTAGCCTAAATAAAATCGCCCGTTATTCATTAATTGAATTTTGTAAAAATAAAAAATAGATTTTAGGTATTAAAGAAATCTGAGTTTACATCTGACAAGTTACTTAATTCCAACCAAACTGTTATAGAGGAGATATTAATAATGAAATCTGAACATCAAATAGAAGTTTCTTTTATCAATAAGCTCAAAGATTTGAAATACACATATCGAGAAGATATTAGAGATAAAGCCTCACTTGAAGATAATTTTAAAGATCATTTTGAGAGATTAAACCGAGTAAAACTGAGCTCGTCTGAATTTGCACGACTTAGAGATAGTATTATAACTGCGGATATATTTACTGCTGCCAAAACTTTGCGAGAAATAAACACGTTTAAACGTGATGATGATACCCCCCTACAATATTCCCTTGTTAATATTAAGGACTGGTGTAAAAATGAGTTTGAAGTAATAAATCAATTACGTATAAATACAGATAATAGCAACCATCGTTATGATGTTATCATCCTCATTAACGGCATTCCTGTTGTTCAGGTAGAGCTAAAATCCCTTCAAATTACGCCTAAAAAAGCAATGGAACAGATTGTAGAATACAAAAACGATACTGGCAATGGCTATACAAACACCCTCCTTTGCTTTATGCAACTCTTTATTGTTAGTAATGAAACTAAAACATATTACTTTGCAAACAATAATAAAGAACACTTTTGCTTTGATGCTGACGAACGTTTTTTGCCTATATATGAATTTGCAGATAAGGAAAATAAAAAAATCTCAAATCTTTATAATTTTTCAGAGGAATTTTTACCAAAATGTACTTTGGGGCTATTAATAAGTCGATATATGGTACTCGTAGTAAGTGAGCAAAAACTAATGATAATGCGTCCTTATCAAATTTATGCAGTTGAAGCAATTGTGGATTGTATTGAGCAAAATCGTGGTAACGGCTATATTTGGCATACTACTGGAAGTGGCAAAACACTAACATCGTTTAAAGCGTCAACACTTTTGAAAGACAATTCCGAAATTAAAAAATGTTTGTTTGTTGTTGATAGAAAAGATCTTGATAGACAAACTAGATTAGAGTTTAACAAATTTCAAGAGGGTTGTGTTGAAGAAAATACAAATACTGAGAGTTTAGTCGAACGTCTCACCTCAGATGACTATCGTGATAAGGTGATTGTTACAACGATTCAAAAATTAGGACTTGCCCTTGATGAAGATAATAGATACAATCAAGAGAAAAAGAAAAAAGGTGAAGCTACTTATAAGGAACGTTTGTCAGAATTAAGTGATAAACGTATTGCCATTATTTTTGATGAATGTCATCGCTCACAATTTGGTGAAAACCATAATGCTATTAAAAACTTTTTCCCAAAAGCACAGTTATTTGGTTTTACGGGGACACCTATTTTTGATGAAAACGCCTCCTATAAGAAGCTGGATAATACCACAGGTTCTCTAGTTACCACAAAAGATGTTTTTGAAAAAGAATTACATGCTTACACTATTACTGAAGCTATTGATGACCATAACGTGTTGCGTTTTTATGTGAATTATTTTAAACTAGTTAATGCTGAAAAAGCTGCAAAATCGACTACCACTGTAAACAAAAAAGCAATCGTTGAGGCAATACTATCAGAACATGATACTGCTACTGATTTTAGACGATATAATGCTCTTTTTGCAACAGCGTCTATTAATGATGCTATAGAATATTTTGAGCTATTTAAGGAATTACAAGAAGAACATAAAAATAGTGGTGATGAGAACTTCAAAGCCTTGAATATTGCTTGTGTGTTTTCTCCTCCTGCCGAGGGTAACAAAGATGTAAAGCAACTTCAAGAAGATCTTGTACAAGAAAAAATTGACAACGAAAAAGAACCTGAAAAGAAAAAAGCTGCCTTAAAAAATATTATTCAAGATTATAACAATCAATATGGTACAAATCACCGTATAACTGAGTTTGATTTGTATTATCAAGATGTGCAAGCACGTATCAAAGACCAAAAATACACTAACACAGACTATGCATATCAAAATAAAATCGATATTACTATAGTAGTGGATATGCTTTTAACAGGCTTTGATTCTAAGTTTTTAAACACCTTATATGTTGATAAAAACTTAAAACAACATGGTCTTATTCAAGCTTTTTCCCGAACAAATCGCACATTAAATGATACAAAACCTTATGGAAATATCCTCGATTTTAGAGGACAAGAAAAAGAAGTAGATGATGCGATTACACTTTTTTCTGGTGAACAAAATAGTGCTAAAGCGAGAAAAATTTGGCTTGTTGACCCTGCTCCTGAAATAGTAGAAAAACTAAAAGACGCTGTGGCTAAACTCAAAAACTTTATGGAAGATCAAGGTTTAGATTGTCTTCCTGAACAAGTAAGCAACCTAAAAGGTGATATTGCAAGGGCGGGATTTATTAATACGTTTAAAGAAGTGCAACGCCTTAAAATACAACTTAACCAATATACCAGTATAAAACCTGAACAAGAGGCTGAGATCGAAAAATTATTGCCCGTAGATACTTTGCGTGCGTTCCGTGGAGTATACATAGAAACGGCACAAATGTTAAAAGCACAACAAGGCAAAAATAAAAACCCAGCACCAGAAGTGGCTCAGACAGATTCAGAGATGGTTTTGTTTTCTTCGGCTATTATTGACTATGATTATATTATGTCCCTAATTTCTAAGTACACGCAAGCAGATTTACCTAATAAAATGAGCCGTGAACAGCTTGTTAATTTGTTATGTTCCCATTCAAATATGATGGAAGAGCGTCAAGATATTATTGATTATATTGCTACTCTTGAAGTGGGAAAAGGCTTGGACGAAAAATCCATAAAAGAAGGCTACCAAAAATTCAGATCAGAAAAATCAGCTAAAAAAACGATAGAAATCGCCAAAAAACATGGGCTTGATCCTGTTTCTTTACAGTCTTTTATAGATAAGATCATGTATAGAATGATATTTGATGGCGAGAAACTAGTGGATTTATTAGAGCCTTTGGATCTTGGCTGGAGAGATAGAACTAAAAAAGAGCTAGAGCTCATGGACGATCTCGTCCCCCATTTAAAAACACTGGCAGAGGGTCAAGAAATCATGGGGTTAAGAGCATATGAATAAAAAGAAAATATCCTTAGTCCCAGCACTGAGATTCCCAGACTTTGTAAATAGTGGCGATTGGGCAGATATGCGTCTGGGCGACTTAATTTGCCCAGTAGAAGAACGGGCTGGAACAAAAAAATATACGCTAATGAGTGTCAATACAGGTCAAGGATTGATTACTCAAATAGAAAAATTTGGAAGAGAAATAGCTGGAAGTGCGTACAAAAATTATTACGTAATTAAAAAAGGTGACTTTGCGTATAATAAGAGTGCAACAAAACAGTACCCAGAAGGTTATATTTCAATGCTCACAGAATACGAAGAAGGTGCTTTACCGAACAGTATATTTACCTGTTTTCGCGTTATTGATAAAAACACATACTCTAAAATTTTTGATCACCTTTTTCATGCGAATTACCACGGATCTTGGTTACGTCAATACATTAAAATTGGTGGGCGTGCTAATGGAGCTTTGAGTATTGATAATAGGCATTTATGGGCTATGCCTATAACATTACCAGAGTTTGAAGAACAACAAAAAATAGCTGATTGCCTCTCTAGTATGGATGAGCTTATTACTGCCGAGGGTAAAAAACTCCTCGCCCTAAAACAATATAAAAAAGGCTTAATGCAAAAACTATTCCCCGCAGAAGGGAAAACAATACCTCAACTGAGATTCCCAGAATTTGTGAATAGTGGCGACTGGGGAACTTCGTCCCTCGGGGAAGTTTGTGGTATTACTGGGGGTGCTGGATTTCCTATAAAATATCAAGGATTGAAGAATCTAGCAATTCCATTTATTAAAGTATCAGATATGAATTTAACTAAAAATTTGAAATATATTACGGTAGCAAATAATTATATTGACCAAGAAACAGCAAAGATATTAAATGCAAAAATATTACCTGTTAATACTGTCGTTATAGCAAAAGTTGGAGCTGCAATTTTTTTAGAAAGAAAAAGGATCGTTCTAGTTCCATGTTGTATTGATAATAATATGATGGGATTGATCCCAAAACCTTTTTTAAATCCTCAATATTTTTACCAATATCTTACAACTGTTTTATTTTCAGAATTAGCTCAAGGAAATACATTGCCAGCTATTAATAATACAATCGTTTCAGAGATACCGTTCCCCCTCCCATGCCTAAAAGAACAAGAAAAAATAGCTGATTGCCTATCAGAACTAGATAAACGCATAAACGCACAGACCAAAAAAATCAACGCCCTAAAACTACATAAAAAGGCTTTAATGCAACAACTATTCCCCTCTTTTAAGGAGATGGGTGCAGAGATAAATAGTGTTAATTAAAAAGGAGAAAGATTATGTTTTCAGATAAAGCAATAAAAACAGAAGTTAGGAATGTAACAGGAATCACCGAGAAACAAGAGGATGCCATACGTAATTTCTTGCAAGGTGCTGTATACTGTTGGTGCAAAAATCGTCCCGGTGAGTGGTTTGCTATGAGGGATCTTATGGGAGGGGACAATTATTATTGGAATGGCACCCCTCTTATCGAATTGTATAATAAACACATAAAAGAAGGAAAAGAAGGAAAAGATGCCGTAGAAGCGGCAGGCAGAGATTCTGGGTGGTTACTTAAAAAAGTAATATCTAAGGATAAAAGAACCTTTGATACAAAAAAAGATCAAATGGTAAGAATGTATAAATGGGATGGCGATGCGTCTTGCCCTAAGTCCTAAAAACAATGAACGATACACAACAAGGGATTAATGTAACAACTATTTCCCTATTTTGAGGGGTGAGAGAATGAGTTATCCAAACTTAACAGAACTAGCAGGATATTTTAGAACTGTTTTAGCAACTAAAAAATATATTCTTCTTTTTGCCTATAATGGCATAGGGAAGACAAGATTGTCTGGAGATTTCAAAACATTAGGTCAAAATAGCAATATTGAGACTAGAGAAAAATCACCAGATACTTTGTACTATAATGCATTTACTGAAGATCTTTTTTCTTGGGATAATGATACAGAGGGTGATGCCTCACGAAAATTAAATCTCCATGAAAGCTCCAATTTTTTTGCAGGACTCGAAGATTTAGACATGAATAATAAAATTCGTTCTTTATTACATAGATATGCCGATTTTAACTTCACTATCTATTACGATACAAGGGAAGTTATCTTTTTCAGAGATGTTCTCATTCCTAGCCCCACTGAAGCCGATGAAAATGCTCAAAGACTCGAAAGGTTTGATAATATAAAAATATCTCGTGGTGAGGAAAATATCTTTATTTGGTGTTTCTTCCTTGCTATTGTTGAGTTGGCTATGGATAAACACTCAAGTTATAGCTGGGTAAAATATATTTATATCGATGATCCTATTTCTTCCTTAGATGATAACAATGCTATTGCTGTCGCTTGTCATCTAGCAGAAATATTAAAAAGATCAGATGAGATCAAAGTAGTCATATCATCTCATCACACCTTGTTTTTCAATGTTTTGTATAATGAGTTTAAAAAAGAAAAAGGCTATAACTTCTTTTTGTCAAAAGATAAAGATACAGGATATTATACGATTCGTGATACAGGAGACACTCCGTTTTTTCATCATGTTGCATTGTTAAAGGAATTAAAAAAAGCTTCTGATTCAGGGGAGTTATATACATATCATTTTAATATTCTTAGAAATATTTTAGAAAAGACGGCTTCTTTTCATGGTTTTTCAAATTTTTCAAGGTGCGTTTGGGATGACCCTAATGACCCTGAGAAAATAGTACATACAAGAATGGTAAATATTTTGAGCCATGGTAATTATTCTTTATTTGATCTAACAGTGATAGGTGATGAAAACAAAGAACATTTTAAAAAAATACTAGACAATTTTTTAGAAAATTATAACTTTAATATTACAGAGGGGCAATAATGAGCAACACACAACAAGAATTAGGTAAAGCCCTATGGAAAATTGCTGATTCATTACGTGGAGCAATGAATGCAGACGACTTCCGTGATTATATGCTGTCTTTCCTGTTTTTACGCTATCTTTCAGATAATTATGAGGAAGCTGTGAAAAAAGAGCTGGGCAATGATTATTCGGAATGCGAAAAAGAGATAAAAGATACAAATACTGACTTATTAAAAGAATTAAGAAAATTAATAAAAGAGCATTGTAACAAGCAAGCATTAGAAAAAAATGCAAAAGAGATGCTCATTGCAGAACATGAAACATTACTAGAAAATGAAAAACTGACTCCGCTTATAGTTTGGTATATTAGAAATTTAGATGAAGTGCCTATATTCGAAAAACAAATGCGTCGTAAAATGCATTTTGTGATTAAACCCCATTATCTATGGAGTAATATATATGAATTGGCACGCACACACAATAATTATCTCCTAGAAAACCTACAAAAAGGTTTTAAGTTTATCGAAAATGAATCATTTGAAAGTACCTTTCGAGGATTGTTCTCTGAAGTTAATCTTGATTCGGAGAAACTTGGTAAGAGTTCTAAATTACGCAATTTGACCTTGTGCAATATCATCTCTAAAATTGCAGAAGGATTATCTGGATTTTCTAGTGACAGCGATAGTTTGGGAGATGCTTATGAATACTTAATCGGTCAATTTGCGGCTGGTTCAGGAAAAAAAGCTGGAGAGTTCTATACTCCACAACAGCTTTCAACAATTCTTTCCCGTATTGTTACTTTAGATAGTCAAGACCCAAAAATGGGTAAAAAGAAAAAGCTTAAAAATGTACTTGACTTTGCTTGTGGATCAGGCTCCCTTCTTATCAACGTTAGAAAACAGCTAGGACCTAATAATATTGGGCAGATATTCGGACAAGAAAAGAACATCACCACGTATAACCTTGCTCGTATGAATATGCTTCTTCATGGGCTTAAAGATTCTGAATTTCAGATTTTCCACGGAGATTCACTAACTAATGATTGGGATATTTTAAATGAAATGAATCCAGCCAAAAAACTTAAATGTGATGCTGTTGTAGCCAATCCTCCCTTTAGTTATCGTTGGGAGCCCAATGATACATTAGCTGAAGATTTTCGATTTAAAAGCTATGGGCTTGCCCCAAAGTCAGCAGCAGATTTTTCTTTTTTACTTCACGGCTTTCACTTTTTAAGTGATGAGGGCACAATGGCAATAATTCTGCCCCATGGCGTTTTATTTCGTGGCGGTGCAGAAGATAAAATAAGAACAAAGCTACTCAAAGATGGAAATATTGATACTGTTATAGGTCTACCTTCTAACTTGTTTTTCTCCACAGGTATTCCTGTTTGTATTCTTGTACTCAAAAAATGTAAAAAATCCGATGATGTGCTATTCATAAATGCTAGCGAATATTTTGACAGAGGAAAGCGTCAAAATCAACTCCTCCCCGAGCATATTGATAAAATAGTTGAAACATACCAATACCGTAAAGAAGAGGACAAAAAATATTCTCGCCTTGTTTCCATGGAAGAAATTGAAAAAAATGATTATAATTTGAATATTTCAAGATATGTGAGCACAGCGGTAGAGGAAGAAATCGTCAATATCGATGAAGTAAAACAGAATTTAGATGAAATCGAAAAAGATATTTCTGAAGCAAAAATAAAGCATAATCAATTTTTAAGAGAGCTTGGATTGTCTGAGCTGATTTAAGAAAAAGTAGAAATATAGTACAAATAAATTCTGCGAAACAGTCCCACTACACTTAATTATAACATAGATATTAATAGTTTTATTTATACTACGCAAATCCAAAGCCCGCCCCAGATATTGTACGTGAACTCTTATCCAACAATTGTGATAAAGCGTCAATCTGGTCATCGTGTTTTCCATAAGGGAAGGTCACAACTTCAGATTGTAAGGACTCAAGGAAGCTGGCGTTTCTTGGGAGAAGAACCCTCCCAGACTCTATAATACCTGAATGTACCA
>CAMRBT010000062.1 GCA_947040475.1 uncultured Brevinema sp. | reverse complement strand
TTATTAAGCTCTGTATTATTAATTACCTTAATTTCTAACTGTGGTGGTGGACCAGACCTTAGAAATACTGTGTTAGCAGCGGAAGCTATGGAAAGAGCAAGAGCAATCGAAGCTCCTATTTATGCACCAGAAGAATATAAAATAGCTAAAGATTTATTCGATCAAATGAATGATGAATTAGATAAAGAACTATATAAAGAAGCTAATAATACAGCTTTATTAGTGATTGATGCAGCGAATATAGCTATTAGAGCTGCTCGCTTTGCAAAAAGTATGGAAAAATAAAAATAAAATAAAATGAGGAGAGGGCTAATGAGAAGTTTGAAAATTCTATCTATGTTGGTTTTAGTTTCACTAGTATCGTGTGGTAAAGAAGCTGTCAAAGCGACAGACATGGCTGTTCAAGCAATGGAAAGAGCTAGAGCTGCTGAGGCAGATATCTATGCTCCTCAAGAATATGCTTTAGCTGATAATTTATTTCAACAAATGCAAGAGGCTATGGATGCTGGTGATTTAACAAAAGCTAATGAAATAGCAGCGTCAGTTATTGATGCAGCTAACAAAGCTACAGAAATTGCTAGACAAAATAAAGCTACTACACTAATTGCACAATTAAAAAGAACCTTAGAAACAGCACAAGAGCTAGGTGTCGATAAAGAGAATCCTGATATTTATACCCAAGCGGTACAACTACTTATTGATGCAGAAGGTTTTTATGCTATACCAGATTATGACAAAGCAGCACAAGCAGCTCAAAGTGGACTTGATCTTTTAGAGCCACTAGTTGGTGGAGCAGAAGCTTTAGCTTTAGCAAATCTTAATAGAGCAAGAGACTTATTAGACCGAGCTTACAGATCAACAGATCTTACCCAAACAGAAACACAATTAACAGAAGCTTCTAATATCATAGAACAAGCTGCTCGAGAATATCAAGATAAGGACTATACTAATAGTTTAAAATCTTCTCAAACAGCAATAGATATGCTAGAAAAATTAATTGCTGATTTCCCTGGAGATGGAGCTATTTCTATAGAAATAAATGATGATGAAAATCTACAACTTCAAGCTTATGATCTCATTCGTCGTTTAGGATCTGCTATTGAATTTATTAAAACAAATAACTATACACAAGATGTATACACGGATTCTTCTAGAAAATCTATGCCTTTAATTCCTTTAACACCCGCAACTAAAGTAGAAGAAAAAGAAATCACTAATGATTCTGGTATGGATACTTATGATACTTATGATAGCTATGTAGAAGAAGAAGATGTCGAAATTTTCTTATATGAAGACGGTGAAGTCGAAATCGATGATACTATCTTATACGAAGACGGTACTGTAGAAGAAATAGATGTTATCTTAGATGAAGATGGTGAAGTCGAAGAAGTAGATGTGATCACAGATGAACTAGCTTATTTACCACTTCTATTCAGAGGTCAACTCCAAACAGAAGATAATATGGAAATGAGACGTGTTAAACCAGTAGATACAACAACTTCTTCAGATGGTGTTATCACTATACAAATGATAGAAGGGTTTTATACTTCTGCACAAGACTATTATAGTGAAGGTAATTACCTTAACGCTATCGATCAAGCAAGAGAAGGTTTGAGATTGTCTGAGCTTTATTTAGCTGGTCAAATTCTTGCTACTCATACTGTTATTCGTCGTGATACCTTGTGGGATATTTCAAAGAAATATTATAAAACCCCATGGTTATGGCCTAATATCTGGAGAGCTAACAAATTGGAAATTAAAGATCCTGATCTTATTTACCCTGGTCAAAAATTTAAAATCCCACCAGCTTCAACCGATAGCCTTAAATAAAGAACTATTAAAAATAAAAACCACCTCATTATGGGGTGGTTTTTGTTATGAGTTGCTATTAATATATTATAGAAAACACTATGTAAATAAAATATATTATAGAGGGCAATATACAGACAAAAAAAACCTTGCTAAATTAATAGCAAGGTTTTTTATTTGTTGTTTTGTTAAAAGGTTATGAGAGATCCAATAGTAAAGATGATACCTGCTGCACTTGGCAGTTTAGAGGCTAGATAATTAAAACCAATATTGTATTTCAAACTAGCTCTAAATCCCATCCCTATATAAGGGTTGATTTTGTATACCGTAGTAAGTCCCATTCCAACACCATAATAAATGGCTGTCTCTGTATAACTATTTTCACTATTCAAGAAATAAGGGACAACATAGCCAAAAGCATCCATCCCTACGTCCCATCCAGACCTTTTGTGAGCTGCATTGAGGAAGCGATAGCCAACGCCTCCTGCAAGGTCTAATCCCCAACCAAGGAAGCCAGGTGTAGCTCCTTTTGTGAAAATAGCGTGACCGAGCATATTATAATAAAAATATACCCGTGTCGGTGTGTTTCCCATAAAACCAAAAGTTAGCGCATCTGCTGTACTATCAACTGGTAAAGCCGGACTAACAAATTGTTCCCATCCCACATATACTCCTGTAAAAGAATGAGTAATGTTGACAGAAAGAAACATAAAACTTAGTATAAATAAACGTTTCATGAATATTCCTTTATAAAATTTACCCAAAGAAAAATAAATAGGGTATTAATAATAAAAATGTAGTATTTACTTTATAAGAATACAAGATTATGACGATAAAATCAAGATATATGCAAAAATAATTTTTTTTTATTTTATAGTTTGCAATAATATAGAGTTTATGATATAATATAAAATAAGTAAAATTTAAATAAATCGGAGGGATTTAATGAACACACAAAAAATCCAAGTGATTCGTCAGGCAGAACAATCGGCAAAAGATCTTATTATCTCGACAGAAGATTTAGTGAATTCAAAAATTAGAGAAGCTGGTAACGAAGCTTCCTTAATAGGAGAAAATGCTAAAAAAACTGCTCGTGAAAATGAAGTAAAAACTTTATCTGAATATCAGATAAAAGGTGAGAGTCAGGCTAAGACCATTTTGTCTGAACTAACTAGAGAAATTTCTCATATAGATAAATCTGCAGATAGTGCAGAAGTTAGTGCTATTGCTCTATTAAAAGAGCAAATGAAGGTAGCGTATGGCAATTAGTAAAATGAAAAAATTGACTCTAGCTGTTGTTGATAGCGTTAGAGATCAATTATTAAAAGAATTACAAGCTCTTGGAGCTGTACATGTGGATTCTCTTCAAGTAGAAAGTTCTAATGAAGAAGAAACAAATGTAGAGTCTTGGGCTGAAGGTTTAGACACCGTTTCTTCTGATGTTTCTATTTTAGAAGATCAACGAAAAGAATTATCTAGTGCCATCAACAAAATCAAAGAAATGTTTAATGCAAAAATTCCAGAATTTGAAGTAACATCATCAGATGTGATTCAAAAAGTTGTTGCTAAATACGAAATGGTTCAATTAACAGAACAATTAAGAGCTTTAGACAAACAAACTAGAGAAAATGATACTATTATCAATACTTTAGGTTTAGAGTTGCATCAAGTACAGGCTTGGAGTGTTGGTGTAGACGACATGGATCCTATACACGGAACTAGTTCTGTGTTAAAAGGTGTTGTCGGTCATATATCAGAATCTAGCTTTGCTGCTTTTTGTGGTGCTATTGCAGAATCTACAGACTTAGCTGATGTCGTTTCTTGTTGGGTAAAAGATAAAGAAGTTTATTGTTATGTTGTGGCCGCTCCTAATGTTTGGGAAGAAGTCAACAATGTATTAAAAGCATCTCCTTTTAACACCCTTCAAATTACCCGTCGTGCTGGTTTATTAGAAGACATTATTGCTACCTTACAATCAGAAATTGCATCTGCTCAACAAAAACATGATATGGCTGTAAAAGAATGGGAACATTTTTCTACAAAAATAAATGATCTAGCATTATTACATGATATGTTAGAAATGCAAGTTCAACAAATTAAAGCAAGTTCTTTTGCCTTAGCAACAGACAAGGTAAACTTTTTTAGAGTTTGGGTACCAGAAGACTATATGCCAAAAGTTGAAGCTATCTTATCCATTCATAACAAACTCATTGACGTTACTGTAGAAGATCCTTCAGAAGAAGAATATTCAGAAGTTCCTGTCCTCCTTAAAAACAATGCCCTCACTAGACCTTTCTCTGCTCTTACAAGTATGTATGGAACTCCTATGTATGGAAAAACCGTTGATCCAACACCACATTTATCTATATTTTATTTTATATTTTATGGTATTTGTTTAGGTGATGCTTTATACGGTGCTTTATTAGCTGGATTCTCCGCTTGGATGATGTTCAAAAATCGTGCCAATCAAGGAATGTCTAATTTCTATGCTTTATTAGCATGGAGTGGATTATCTGCCTTGATCGCTGGTGTCGTTTTTGGTTCTTATGCAGGAGATTTATTTGCCAATTATATTAAAATACCAGCATTAACAGATCTAAGATTTACTTTTAGTGATGGTAAGAGCTTTTTTGACAAACCTTTATTTGTATTGTTTGTTTCCTTATTCTTAGGCGCAATTCAATTATGGTATGGATATTGGATTAAATTTTTCGTGTCTCTAAAAAACAATGGAATAGGTGCTTTCTTCCAAGAAATGCCATGGATAATTCTCCTCGGTGGATTCTTTGGTTGGGCTGTATTCGAGTGGATAGGTGGTATGGCTGGATTGGATCTCGTTAGTGATACAACAGTAGGATATTTCTTCCTCGCAATGAAAGTTGGAGCAGGATTAGTCATTCTAAATAACATTCGTATGGGCTTCCAAAAAAGTGTTGTCGGTGGTATCGTTGGTCCTTTAGCTGGTGCTTGGGAACTATATGGTATTTCAGGATATCTTAGTAATTTATTATCTTATGCTCGTTTATTAGCTTTGGGCTTATCTTCAGGTATTATTGCGAATGTGTTTAACCAACTTGGTTTTGGAATGATAGAAAGTCTAGGCTCTATAAATCCTGTTTTAGGAATTTTTGGAGTAGCAATGTTGATCTTCTTACATTTGTTTAATCTTATGTTAGGTGGATTCGGAGCATTTGTACACGCATTACGTTTGCAATTTGTAGAATTCTTTGGTCAATTTATAGAAGGTGGCGGAAAAGATTTCTCCCCATTAATCTGTAAAGGAACACACTATACAATTAAGTAATTAAAAAATATTTGTTCAAAAGGAAGTTATATGGAGCGATTTTGCCAAAGTTGTGCTATGCCTCTCAAAGGCAATCAAGGTACTAACGAGGATCTTTCTTTAAGTAATGAATATTGTGTTTATTGCTACAAAGAAGGAGTATTTCAAAATCCTGATATTACTACTGGTGAACAAATGCAAAATTTCTGTTATCATCTAATGACGACAGAATACAAAACTTTTACCCCTTTAGCATGGCTTCTCACAAGAAGAATTCCAAAGCTTAAAAGATGGCAAAAGTAACAAGAATATAATATAATAAAAATTATAAACAAAATAAAAAATCAAACGAAATCGTTTGGACGAATAATATATATATATATTATTTGGTGAGATGGAGGTTTCACGATGAAAAGAATGTTCATTCTTTCTAGTATTTTTGCATTATTTACAGTAGCAGCACATGCTCAAGATGCAAACACAGCTTATGCTGTTTCAGTATGGGGTTCAGTTAACTGGGGATTAGTCTTTGCAGTTTTTGGTGCAGCTTTTGCAACATTTGCAGGCGGATATGGTTCAAGTATCGGTGTTGGTATTGCCGGAGAAGTCGGTAATGCAGTTTTAACTGAAGATTCTAAAAAATTTGGTAGTGTTCTTGTTCTTCAAGCTCTTCCAATGACTCAAGGTATCTACGGATTACTTTATGCATTCATGGTTTTAGGTGTTACTGATATTGATTTAACACGTGGTTTACAATTGTTTTTTGCTTCTTTACCAGTAGGTATCTGTGGACTTGTTTCAGGTGTTTGGCAAGGTAAAGTATCTGCAGCTGGTATGCAGTTAATCGCACGTCGTCCTAAACAAATGGGACAAGCAATTATTCTTCCTGCGATGGTAGAAACTTTTGCTGTTTTTGGTCTTCTTGCTTCTATTCTTTTAATGAACTTAGGTCAATAGACTTAACTTAATTATTAATTGAATAAAAAATAAAGCAAGGGGCTAACTATGAGTTTGGAAGATATCAAGAAAAAAATTATTTCTGATGCTGAACAAAAAAAGTCAGACCTTCTTGAAGCTGCTGAAAAACAAAGTGCTGCAATTATAGAACAAGCTAAAAAGCTTGCAAAACAATATGCAGATGAACATGCAAAAAGCGCATTAAGTCAGGCTGAAAATCTAGAACGTGGTTTAGTAATTGATGCTCGTCGTCAACTTGCTAACGAAATTCTAGCAAGAAAAAGAGTAAGAATAGAACAAACTTTCACAAATGCGAAAGCAGAATTCATTTCTTCCTCTAATTATGTAGAAGTAATGAAATCATTGGTTATAAAATCTATTTCCTCTAAAAAAGAAGAAATTATTTTAGGACAAAACGAAAAAGCTTTAGATCAAAAATGGTTAGATTCTGTTAATCAGGCATCTAGCGGATCTTTAACTTTTTCTAAAGAAAAAGGTGATTTCGTAGGTGGAGTCATGTTAAAAGAAGATGATACAGCTATCAATATAACTATTGATACTTTATTCTCTCTCTTACGTGAAAATACTGAAAAACCTATAGCAGACATACTTTTTAGGGGGTAACTATGGAGAGCTGGGGATACTTAAGTGGACTCCTTCGATCAGAAAAAGTTCACGCCCTAACTAATAATGACTTCAATTCATTTGCAGAAACTGTAAATGCTGATTCTTTATTAAAATCTTTAGAAGATACAGCGTATGGTCCTTTATTTCAAGGTCGTACATTAAAAGAGTTTTCTGTTATTTTTGATGAATATTATCAACAAAAATTTCAGATTATAAAAGAAATTTCTCCATGTCCTATTGTGCTACAAGTACATTCATTAAAAGTTGATTTGAATAATTTAAAATTATGTTATAAAGCTAAATTATCTCAAAAAAACATTTCTTGGGAACAATTATCTGAAGAAGGTACTATTGCTCCTGAAAGAATGTTTGGTATTGTAGAACATGAACTATGGAACGAATTACCTACTCTTGTCGCTAAAGCTATAATGGAATTAGCAGATAACGATTCTGCAAGAAAAGTAGACTTTTTATTAGACAGAGCTTATTATGCTTATCGTTTGCAAATATTAAAAGAAGCTAATTCTTTCGAATCAAACTTTTATAAAGGTCTTGTAGATCTTTATAAAAAAGAAATAGACTGTGAAAACATCAAAAATATTTTTCGTGCTAAAAAAATGAATCTTGAAAAAGATCAAATAGCTGAAATTGTTATTGCTGGCGGATACATGTCTGCAGAATTCTTTGTTGATTATGCTAATATTTCTGGTGAAGAAATGGCAGACTTAATGAAAGAATCTGCCTATGGTGAAGTATTAAGTTCTGGTATTAATTATTGGGTAACAAACAAATCTTGTACTATTCTAGAAAAACAAATCGATGAATATCTTTTAGATTGTGCGTCTGATTTTGATTATCTAAGTTCAGGACCTGCTGTTATCGAAGAATCATTACGTTCTATCCAAATAGAACTTAAAAACTTAAAATTAATCATTATTGGAAAAATCAACAATATGAGCACAGAAGAGATTAAAGAGAGGGTAAGAAATGTCAGAGTATAAAAAAATTGCCGTCATTGGTAGCCCTGATACAGTTCTACCCTTCCGCTCTATCGGTGCAGAATCTTTTGAAGTAGAAACTTCTGCTGAATTAGCAGAAACACTTCAAAAGCTTGTAGAACAAGATACTTTTGGGATTATCTTTGTCGAAGAAACTCTTGCTGAACCAGTATTAGATATTGTTTCTTCAATGAATGATCAATATAGAGGAGTCGCAATTACCCCTATCCCAGGAACAACTGGAGATAAGAGTATTGCACTTCAAAGACTAGGCGCTCAAGTAACAAGAGCTATAGGCATAGATATTTTTGCCCAAAAGGGAGGAAGTTAAATGAAAAAACAAGGACAAATAATTAAAGTCTCAGGACCTCTCGTTATCGCTAGTGGAATGACTGGAACAAAAATGTTTGACATGGCTAAAGTTGGAGATATGCAACTTATCGGAGAGATTATTCGTCTTGACGGTGATAATGCGTATGTTCAGGTCTATGAAGAAACATCTGGTGTAGGACCTGGGGAACCAGTGATCTCTACAGAAAAACCATTGTCAGTAGAATTAGGACCAGGACTTATTGGTAATTTCTTTGATGGAATCCAACGTCCTCTAGAAGCTATTGAAAAAGCTTCAGGATCTATTTATATTGCACGTGGTATTGATGTACCAGCATTAGATTATGCAAAAAAATGGGATTTTACAGCAACTGTAAAATCTGGAGACAGTGTTGAAGCTGGAGATGTTATCGGAACTGTTCAAGAAACAGAATTAATTCAGTCAAGAACTCTTATTCCTTACGGAGTAAAAGGTACTATTAAATCCATCCAATCTGGATCTTTTAATGTTACTGAAGTTGTTGCTGTTGTGGCAGATACTGTTACAGGGAAAGATGTTGAAGTTAAATTAGCTCATTTCTGGCCTGTGCGTATTCCTCGCCCAGTTAAACAAAAATTACCACCTCGTACACAAATGATGACAGGACAACGTGTTATTGACACTTT
>CAMRBT010000061.1 GCA_947040475.1 uncultured Brevinema sp. | reverse complement strand
ATAGGAAGAATAATAGATTTTTGAAAAGCAAATACAAGGGCATATTTAGAACGGAGCATGATAGTAAGGGATTTTTTAGTAATGGAAGCTCCCACAATGATCCAAATTAATGGTGCTAAGATGCCCCCAACTTTGTTAATACTATTAAACAAAAAAGGAATACTGTGATCTATTCTGAATATACTTGCAGTAACATTGTTAATAGTTAATTGAGGGGAAATTTCTTGGGTTGCAAAGATTGATAAGCCAAGAAGTGAAGTAATTAAAGCAGGATTTTTGAGTATATTTAGAATGTTTTTTCTTTCTAATATTAACCCTGACATAGTAATAATACAAAAGGTATTTAAAATAGTTCTGTTGACAATACTGTACATATTGGCTACAAAAACACCCTGAGAACTGTAAAAAATAGAGATAATAGCAAAGCCAAAAAAAGAAATATTCCCTAAAGGAAGAATGTTAGAGAGTAAAATCTTGTCATTTTCTTCTAGGTTTTTTTGAGATTTATAAAAGTAGTGTGCTCCTATAAAAAATATGATATGAATAATCACTGCCCATAAAATAATATTTATGCCACTAGTTAAAAATTTCATTTCTAAATCTAGCATAAAAGAAGTGATAATAAAACAAGGTAGGACAATTTGAATGGCAAAATTATTGAGGAAAGAAAGATTGCTTTCTGTGATAAAATCAATATCACGCAACTTATATCCTAAAAATATTAAAGTGCCTATGGTTGCAAAATCGATAAATAAAGAATGATGAAAAATAGAGCTAATAATGAGAGTGTCCTTTTAGTTTATATTTGGTGTTTGGTTTTTTTCCAAATATGTTTGTTATTTTTAGTCCATTCAATGATATCTGCCATTGTTTCTTTAAAAGGACGTGCTGTATAGCCAAGTTCTTTACTGGCTTTGTCGTGTTTTAAATCGGCATTAGAAAAAAGAATTTCTAAGGATTCATTAGTTAAAATAGGGATGAGATTAAAAGGTTTATACAAAGGAGATAAGAAAAATGCACCCACATAACAGAGGAATTTAGGGGAAGAAATATAAAAATGCTTTCTACCTAAAACTTCGTCTATGACTCTCTTTTTTTCTTGAATACTCAACAAATGTCCAGAAAGAATATAACGTTCACCTATCTTACCTTTTTTACCAGCAAGAATAATACCATTTACCACATCTCTTACATCTACAAAATTATAAGATCCAGACATACCCATAAAAAGACCATCAATCATAAAACTATAAACAAGTCCTAATTGAGAAGGCATAAAATCATAAGGACCAATAACACCAGCAGGTTGAACAATAACAGCAGGCAGATTTTCATTTTTAACCATATCTAAGATTGCTAAGGTAGCGGCAGCTTTGGTTTTACCGTATTTGCCTATAGCATTTGTAACACAAATAGGTACTTCTTCAGTAATGGGACTACCATGGGGATGGTCAGCAATAGCATGAACAGAGCTGGTATATACTAGTTTGGGGATTTTTAATTCTACACATACTTTTCCAACATTTTTAGTACCTTCTGTATTAGTAGTTGCTAATTCAGGATCAATACCTGGAAAAATAGAAATAATAGCCGCTAAATGATAGACGACTTCCATACCAACAAAAGCTTTGCGTAGATCTTCAATATTACGGATATCTCCGTATACTTTTTCGACATCCAAACCTTCGATAGAGAGTTCTGTTGATCCAGGACGAATTAAAACACGAACTTTGTCTCCTTGTTTTAATAATTCTCGAACGAGAACATTACCTATATGTCCTGTTGCACCAGTAACAATAACCATAAAAAACTCCTGTTTTATACTTTTTATATAAAAATTTAGCTGTTAAAAAATTGTAAATCAATATAAGCATTTTATTATATAATACAAATATTGTCAATATATAATAGCATTAGTATATTTGTTAAAGCTTGCAAAATTTTTCAATGTGCTTTATACTAAATATCAAAATATAATCTGTTATATAATATAAGGGAGAGCGTATGAAAAATAGTAAAACATTTCTCTTTATTATCTATATATTTATTATTTCTACACATTCTTTTTCTCAAGAACTTACTCCTAAAGAACAAAAAATACAAGATGAATTAACCAATATTATTTTACCCGAATTACCAGAAGAAGATGAAATGGCAGTATCTAAAAAAGATGATATTGTTCCAGCAGCCTTGGATATAGATTCTGCAGAGGTAATAAAAGAAGAAAGAACGATCCCCAACGAAGGGAATCCTTATTTCACCTTTTCTGCTGGTTTAGCACCCTTTCAAGCAAGCATAGGTATCTTAAAATATTTTATTCCTGAATGGTGGGGACAGGCAGATATTAATTTGGTATTTCTTCCTAGTATCCCAGTGCCTGATTATTACAAAGCCACTAAATTTTATAAGCCATATGTCGCTTTCAGAATTACAACAGGTTGGGCTTTTTATAGCTATAGAAAATTCGAAATGTCACTTATTGCACAAGTTCAGTTTGCCTTTATTAGTTCCGATGATATTCCTATTCTACCCTCTTTAGGAATGAGATTTATTATTGATTTCTTTTACTTAGATATTGGTGTTACCTATGCTTTTATAGCAAGCGGTGTGGATGATCCTATTTTTACGGGTTGGTATCCAGCAATTAGTATAGGATTTAGATTTTAAAATTATTTAAAAAATTCATTATAAAATAATTTGATATTTGGAGTTCAAATGTTTAACCCTATGATTTTTAACAACGCATTAATAATATTTATAGTCATGGCTCTTGTTGTTTTATTAATTTTAACACACAGCAATTTATTCGCCCCTTACGGTAAAATGACCTCTAATGCTTGGGGATCTTTTATGGTACCGGCACGCTTAGCGTGGATCATTATGGAATCACCAGCACCTATTTTAAGTGCTGTACTTTTTTTAATGTGCGACCATCTAAATAGTGGTTTGATAGTGCTTTTTTGTATATGGCAATTTCATTATTTTTATAGAAGTTTTATCTTCCCATTTTTAACAAGACATAGTAAACCTATGCCTATTTCAATGATGTTTTCTTCATTATCTTTTCAGATAATTAATCTTTATTTCCAAGCTGGTTGGCTCTTTGTTGTTTCCCCTAAAGATATGTATGCTGATGGTTATTTACGATCTCCTAATTTTATTATAGGACTTATTGTATTTTTAACGGGGACTGTTATCAATAGATATTCAGATCATATTCTAAAGAATCTTCGAAAGCCTGGTGAAACAGAATATAAAATTCCTCATGGTGGATTGTATCGCTTTGTATCCTGTCCTAATTATTTAGGAGAGATCACAATATGGCTCGGTTGGGCAATTTTACTCAAATCCTGGGTAGGGGTAGCATTCTTTATGTGGACAGTAGCAAATCTCGTTCCAAGAGCTTTAATCAGCCACAAATGGTATCAAGAAAAATTTGCTGATTATCCCACAGAGAGAAAAGCAATCATTCCTAGTATCCTATAATTAAACGGAATTATCCGTTAAAAGGTTGCGAATATTTGTTAATTTATGAAAATAAGGTATGTTAAGCGAATAATATCTATCAATATAAAACAGGTATAAAGTTATCGTTAAATCCTACACCCTGATTTATGATAGAGCTCAATTGTGGATAATTGCGTAATTAAAAAAAAAGAGTATATTATATACTCTTTTTTTGTGATTATTTTTATTTATAAATTACAACTGATCTATATCAATCAAATATAAACCATCAAAGCCACCCAATAATATCAATTTATTTTGTTGGGCTATGAGTTGAATAGGAGGGTTGTCCATAAATTCTTCAGAATAGATTATTTTTTTTAATGTTAGATCAGCTTGTTGAGAAATAACAAATAAAACCCCTTCAATACCGTCTATATGTATCAAAGTATTCTTATCTCCAGCGAGAGGAGCAGTTATAGCATTTGCATATTTATTAGGGGTGAAACTTATTTTTTTGACAGCGGTGAGGGTCTCATCTATTTTGTAGATAGTACCTATTTGATGTTGTCGTAACCAAATATCACCACCAATAGCACTGAGTATACTATTGGTAAAGGATGTACTTTGAGAGAATAAATTACCATTACTATAAACTTGTATGTCTTTACTTGTTGGAATAAATAAGAGATCATCACTAATGACAGGTTGGCGAATAATAAAATCTGATTCTGAAGCACCAAAAATAAGCGTTTTTGTTTCTTTATTTATAGGATTGTATAAGTTTACAAAATTATTTATAAATCCTAAAACAAGGCTATCTTTGTACGGAATAGGTATAGTTTTTGGAGAGGAATTAAATGTCCCCACAACAGTCCTTTCTAGGCTAGTCTTATGAAAAGATAATAATTCAGGTCCAAGAAACACGTAGATATGATCTTTAAATAAAATAGAATGTCTCGGCAATAATTCTGTAAATTGAAAAGCCGATCGTTTTTTTACGTCATAGCTATAATTTTGTATCATATCCCCTGTATCTGTGTTGATACGAATGAGAGCATCGGTAATCACAACAACTATTTCATTACTTTCTGTTCTGTGGATTTTAGCTTCAGAAAAAGGATTTGCAGCAGCTAAGCCTCTTTTCCATAATTTTTTTCCCTTAAAATCTAAGGCGATAAGCGTATGCATATTTAAAACAATAACTTTATCTTCTAAAAAAATTCCACTTCGCCAAAATTGTCCAGATCTAGGTGTTGGGTCTGTTTCATCCATAGTGTAACGCCAATTAAATCCTTGTGGGAGATCATTAGTTCTTGTTTCTGTGAAGGATACATTATGGAGTAGAAGAAAAAATAGTAATAAGTACATAGTAAATCTATTTTTTATTTTTTTTGAAAGAATTTTTAGGGGTTTTGTAGTCTCCTAAACGAGGGACATGTTGCTCTGGCTTAATATCTAAACGACTTAAAATACTTAAAATATCTAATTGTAATTTTTCTTTTAACTCTCTAAAAGCGTTAGAAGCACTCATTTTGTATTCAACGATAGGACTTTTTTGAGCATAACCTTGTAAGCCAATACCATTTCTTAAAATATCAATATTATGTAAATGTTCTTTCCACAAATTATCGAGCGTACGTAATGATATAAAACGAACAGCTTGATTGACAATATTCGGTGGGACATCTGTAAAACGATCTAATACTTGAGTACGAATAACTTGAATTAACTCTTCTTTACTAGGAGCATGGTCAAAATGATGTTCTATAGTAAAATGTTGATTTAACCAAGTTTCTAAAAGTACTAAGTCCCAAGATTCAGGTCTATTTACTTTTTCTCCACGATTGTCTGCATAAATATCTAAAGATTCAGAAATCATTTGTTCAACGTTTTTATTCTCATGATCTGTGTCAAGCACTCTATCTCTAAGATTGTAGATATAATTACGTTGCTCATTCATGACACCATCATATTCGAGAATATTTTTACGAATATCAAAGTGAAAGCTTTCCAAACGTTTTTGAGACATTTCTATCACACGAGAGAACATTTTATCTTGTATTTCATCTTCTTCTGAGAAGCCCATTTTTTGCATGAGCTCTTTGTGTTGAGATACGTTTACAGCTTTCATGAGGGGGTCATCACAAGACACATAAAAGATAGATGCACCTGGATCACCTTGACGACCTGAACGACCTCTCAACTGGTTATCAATACGTCTAGCTTCATGACGTTCCGCACCTAAGACTAAAAGTCCACCCAGTTCGACGACACCTTCACCTAGTTTAATATCTGTACCACGACCTGCCATATTAGTAGCAATAGTGATCGCATTTTTCTTCCCTGCATCTTGTACAATTTTTGCCTCTTGAGCATGGTATTTAGCATTAAGAACAGAGTGAGAGATTTTTTCTTTTTTTAATAATTTGGATAATTCTTCAGAAGATTCCACAGAACCTGTACCCACCAAAATAGGTTGCCCTGTGGCGTGTGTTGCTTTGATATCATGGAGAAGAGCATTATATTTGCCTTCTTTAGAAAGATACATTTTGTCTTGATGATCTATACGAGTAATAGGCTTGTTGGTAGGGATAATAATCACATCTGTTTTATAAATAGAATAAAGCTCAGATGCCTCAGTTTCTGCGGTACCCGTCATTCCTGATAGTTTTTCGTACATACGGAATAAATTTTGGAAAGTTATAGAAGCAAGAGTTTGGAATTCTTGTTTAATTTTTAGACCTTCTTTAGCTTCTATAGATTGGTGAATACCATCAGACCAACGACGTCCAGCCATTTTACGTCCTGTAAATTCATCAATGATAACGACTTCACCTTGTTCAATGATATATTCTACTTCACGAGTATAGAGATTGTGCGCTTTGATACCAGCTAAAACAAAATGGATAAATTGACTATTTTCGGGGGAATACAAATCATCAAGCTTTAATAATTGTTCGACATGACGAGCACCTTGCTCTGTTAAGGTAACACTTTTTTCTTTGACAAAAAGACCAAAGTCTCCAGTACCTTCAATGACTTCTTCTTTATCGTTAAGTTCAGCTTTTGTTAGTTGAGGAATAATTTGGTTTACTTGATAATAGAAATCAGTTTTTTCTTCTGAAGGGCCTGAAATAATAAGAGGAGTACGAGCTTCATCAATAAGAATAGAGTCAGCCTCATCGACGATAGCAAAGTTTAGAGGGCGTTGAGTTTTTTCGCTTAATTCAAAACTCATATTGTCTCTTAAATAATCAAATCCCAGTTCGTTATTAGTAATATAAGTAATATCACAAGCATAAGCTTCTTGTCGGGGGATAGGGACTAATTCAGTTTCAAAACCTGTTCCAGTAAATTGTACTTTATAACTAACTCTATCTTGATTGACAATACCAACACTCAAGTTTAAAAATAAATATATAGGAGCCATCCACTGAGCATCACGCTTTGCGAGATAATCATTGACAGTAACCAGGTGAACGCCTTTGCCTGAAAAAGCATTGAGAGAAATAGCTAAGGTCGCCATTAAGGTTTTACCTTCACCAGTTTTCATCTCTGCGATATTACCTTCATGGAGTGATATTCCACCAAATAATTGTACATCAAAATGACGCATACCAAGAGTACGATGAGAAACTTCACGAATCACAGCAAATGCCTCAGGAAGAATATCGTCCAATGTTTCTCCTGCAAGTAATTGATCTCTGAAATAATTGCCTTTTTCGGCAAGTTCTTCATTAGATAGGGGAGTGATACTTTCTTCAAAAGCGTTGATTTGTTCCACACGACCTTTAATTTTTTTTAGATCTCTGTCTTGTTTTGTGCCAAAAAAGAGCTCTAAAATTTTAGTTAATATAAACATAGCGATTCCTTAGTAAATGATTTTAATAGTGCTTTAATTATAAGCTTTTTTACAAAAAAAATCAAGTTAATAATTTTTATCCCAAAGGAGAACAAACTTGTAAAAATAGAGATAAAACGATATATTTAAATATTTTGCATAAACTATCTTGAATATTTTATAACAATAGTTTATAATACTTACTATATTATGGAGTTGCTATGAAAAGAATTTATCTATTTATTTTATTTAGTGGTGTTTTTTCACCAATGTTTGCACAAGAAAAAGATAATAAAAATCAAAATTTGACTAAAAGAGTTGGACTGATTACGAGTTTTTGGTACGAACCTTATAATAGAACAGGATTAGTTTTGGGAAGTGATTGGGAATTTATGAATGATAAAGGGCATGGAGTGGCAGTAACTTTCCCTCAATTTAAAGTTTTTTATTTTCCTAATAATTATATCTCTTTTTCTTTTTATCCTACACTATCATATCGTTTTGTTCATCCTAAAAATGGCTTTTACACTTCATTGACGATGGGCGTTGGGTTGAATGTTCAATGGAAGACAGTCCCTGTTTATAATATGGAAGGATATCTAATCAAAGACCCTGGATTTTATAGAATGATCGCTGTTGCTCAGTGGGATATTGGCTATGACTTTGAGGCAAAATACAATGCTCCTGTGAGACTTTTTGTATCTATGGGGTGGAATGGTATTGCCCCGAATAATCTTGGTATTAATAATCATGCAATGCTTCAGTTGGGGCTTAATATCAAATTAGCGGATCTAAGTAATAAAGGAAGTAAAAATGTTTAATATAATGATGTTTAAAAGAAATTATTTTATAATATTGGTAAGCGTAATGATGACCTTATTTTTTACCCAATGTACTATAGCTCCTGAGGAAGAAGTTTTGTATATGAAAACGAAAGATTCTTATTTTCCTATTTATGTTCGTGGCAATCCAGACGCTGATACTTATATTGTTTGGGTGCATGGTGGTCCGGGTTCTTCAGGATTACAATATGGTGATATACCTGAAATAGGGGTATTGCATAAAACATATAGAGTTATTTATTGGGATCAACTTTCTTCTGGTGCTGCTGTAGGAAATCCCAATAAAGAGGATTTTACGATTTCTAATTTTGCAGAACATGTACAAGGTATTGTAAATATAGTGAGCAATCGTTACAAACCTAAAAATTTATTCTTAATAGGTCATAGCTGGGGTGGGTTTTTATCAGCTCATTATCTGGTGGCAGAGGGTAATGAGGATCTTTCTGTAAAAAGACAAAGTCAATTTGATGGCTTTATCAACTTAAATGCTGTACTCGATGTACAAGATACCCTCATTAATGGAGTTGATTTTGTTACTAACCATGCCAATCTTGAAATCTCAAAAAGTAATAAAAAGAAATATTGGCAAAAAATGATAAATTGGTATAAAGAAAAAAATGGT
>CAMRBT010000060.1 GCA_947040475.1 uncultured Brevinema sp. | reverse complement strand
ATATCGTTTGTGTTTGCTATGATATTGTTAGTTACTATATTTTCTAAATTAGTATTTGAGAGAATAAGAGCAAGCTCCTCTGTAAGGCTTTGCTTATCTACACGAAGAATATTACTAAAAGAAGTGTCTTTGTCGAACTCAATACTTAAAACTTTGTTACTCAAAAAATAATCAGCTACATCTTTACCAATGACTACTTGATTTGATAGTAGGCGGGGTAAGATATTTGAAAATTGAGAGAGATTGCCTTGTAAAGCCTTAATAGAAACATCTTTTTTTATTTTATCTGTAGAAGCTGTACCGAATATTTCTAAAGTAGTCATGTATTGCACAGAATTTTCTTGTAAAATAGTCAGTAAATCCGAAGGAATAATAAAAGCTTTTGGAGATACTTTTAAGGCATTATAATGTAGATAATTTTTTTCATAAAGAGAATGTTTACCAAAGAAGTATTGAGCCCAATGTTGTTGACGGCTTGCATCAGCAAAACTATTATAAAGGTAGCCATTTACGCTTGTAAATCCAAGGACAGCTACTAGTAAAAATCCTAAAGCTGTATAACTAATTTTATTTTTAGGATCAGAAAAATTGGGCAATATAGAATAAATAAACATCATCATTCCATAAGCTATCATTCCTACTAGGATTCCCATGGGAATAATGTTTTGAAATAAATTGCTAGGAATTTTTGGATCAAATTGATAAGTGAGAGGTAAATTCAATTCTGAAAAAATAGGATTATCTGGTAAAAATAAAGCAGAAGAAATATAAGGATCTATTTTAATAAAGACAAATAAAACAACTAAAGCTCCAATAGTAATACCAATAAGCTGAAAAAAGGTATTTAATAATATTTTGAAATGAAGTTGTAATTTGGGGATAAAGCCTGTTTTATAAGTGTAATTATCGATATCTTTAATAATAAGAGAATAATTGAGATACATACTTAAAAACAACAAAAGACCACATAAAAAATAAAGATAATAAGCCCACTTAGTCATATTTTTTTTAATAGTATTTAGTTGTAAATATTGATAAGTAATTGTATCATCAGCATATATTTTAATATTTGATGAAATAAGATTAAAAATAGAAGGAGCAACTAAAGAAATAAAAGAAGAGGCATGAAAACGAACATGGTATTTTTGAAAGTTAATTCCGAGCATATCTTGAAAAGTATCTTTGTTTACATATACATTATAATGATCATTAAATCGATCTGGGGATTGATAAATATAGGAAACTTTAGTATTTGTAGTGCTATAATTGAAACTGGGGATATAAATAGGAAAAACGTCGTTTTCTTTGAGATTTAATCGTTGAGCTAATTTAACTCCAATATGCACACTATCTTTTGAAATCAAAGTTCCTTGTGCCTCAGAGGACATAAAATTATTAAATATTAAATCATCATTATTATCTAATAGTACCAATTGAATAGGAAATTGTTGATTTGAAGCTTGATAAATAGCTGGAAGAATAGTTCTTTTTACCACAGCTCTACTGACAGGATTTTTATTTTGAAGATCTTCTAAATAGCTGTAAGGACCATCCCACCATGATGATACATCTAGAGGCAGATGAGGAGAGTAGGTTGTTTGTCGTACAGATAGATGAGAATTATAATTTTGTGTGGTATTTTGTTTGATGTTAAAATACATTCCTTCAAGAATAGCTAAACTAATAAATGTTAAAGAAATAAGAACTGTCAACAAGATATACATAAAAATTCTAGTTTTGATGGGTAAGCGAAGGATATTTTTTGGAATAAAAATTTTATTTTTTTTCATGGTTTTTTATAGGATACTATTATGATGCAATTTTTATAATTTTGCCGTCTTTCATGTATACAATTTTATTTGCCTTTTTCAAATGGGCAGGATCATAAGTAGAATACACTAAAGCTCCACCGTATTCTCTTGAAAGGGTTGTTAATAATTCTAAAAAAGCAAGAGCTTCAGAAGTATGTAGTTGTTTACAAGGATTATCTGCAACGACAAGAAGAGGTCTTTTAATAAAAGCTCTAGCTGCAGATATATACATTCTTTCGTAATATTGGAGAGAAGAAATAGAATTGTTTAATTTGGAAGTAAGTCCTATAAGCTCTAAAATATCAATAATACGATTTTTTCTTTCTTTATATGATATATCTATAGCAGAAAGAGGCATATCAAGACATTCTTTTACGGACATGTTATCAATGAATTCTGGTTCAAAGCCTATAAATCCCATATAGAGTCTTCTCATGTTAGCCAATCCAGATTCAGGTAAATTAACGATGTGTAGAGAACTATTAAAGGTGTATTCCCCATCATGTATTACTTCTAAACAAGATAACACACGTAATAAAGCTGTTTTACCAGCTCCAGATGTACCAACAAGGGCAACAATTTCGTTCTCTTGAATAGTAAGATTTATATCATCTAATAAAGTTCTCTGAAAAGAACCATCAGGTATTTTTTTAGTTAAATTACTTGCTTGTACAATCATGATGCCTCCAAAATTGTCGATAAATTAAGATGAGATCGTTAGGAAATAAAAATAGTTGTCGATAAAATAAGATATATTATTAAAGTATTATATTATGAAATAATACTTTTGTCTATAATAATATACACAACTTTAAAGGATATTCTATGAAAATTATATTATTAAGAATAAAAATGTTTTTTGGACAAAAAGAAGTTAAGAGATTTATCTTAACATTTTCTATATCACTCCCTTTGATTTTAGGGACAATGTATTATGTTATAAAGAACATTGATCACTTAATGGCAGGCAAATCCGAAAAATTATTTATGACAGAATTTGATAAAGTTCTTCTCATGCCTAGATCAACAAACTACACAACCATAGTAGAAAAACAAATTTTTGAAACTAAAATTCGTGAGGATGTATCAGCTTTTGAAACAAACGATAATTTTTGGTCAAGTGATGCACTAAATTATAGGTACACAGTACCTCAAAAAGGACGCCCTGTTGATTAAATTAATTTAATATAAAAATCTAAGGTTGCTTTTAAAACAGCAGTATAATAAGGAGAAAAAGATAACACAACTTTTTCTCCTTGATTGTTTTTTAAGGTGATATAAAGTTTTTTAGAAGGTATCGATAATTCAATGGGTACAAATTGATTTAAGGATTGTTGTATTACAGGTATTCGTGAAAAATCAGCTGGCGGAAAGGGTGGCTGTAAAATAGATAATGGATCTTTAGTGATGCTGACTATTAAATTAGTGACATCATCAGGAAAAAGATCAACAATTCCTACACATGGTAAGGATGAAATTTTTAAGGAATTTGTTGATTCCATAAGATTTAATAATTGTTGAGAAGATTTAACAATAGGCAAAAATTTATTATTATTAAAAGCTATAGATAAGGGATTAAAAAACTCTTTAGAGACAGGTGTAACACTATTAGTATTAGTACTCTTAGTATCAATGACGTTCGTATTAGTGTTGGGATCATAAAAAAGTTGTATTTGAATTTTTTTCTCCCCTGTGATTTTATTTTCTAAAATAAAAGTTCTAAAATTAAAAGATTCTTGTTTGTTTCCAGTTGCAATGATGGGTATAACTTCACGATAAATAAGATGTTTTTTATAGTCAGTATTTAATGATTTAAAAATAGAAAATTTTTGCTGAGGAGTAGGAGGCGTAGGAGCCATAGAAAAGACATCTGTTAAAGCACAAAATGATAAGTAAAAAAATATAAGTATAAATTTGAACATTATTTCCCCAAAGTAATTCGTTTATTAAAATATGGTGCTTTTTATTTGATCGAGAGCAGGCGTATCGCCACTAATTTTTTTTATTACATAAAAGGCTAGTAGATGTGCTGTTCCAGCCCCTTGACTGGTGATAAAGTTTTTATCTTCGACTATTGCTTGATCTACCCAGTTTGGAATAAGATCTTTCATAGAAGGGTAACAGGTTGCTTTTTTGTCTTGAAGCCAAGGACTTAGTATTGTTGGTGCAGCACAAATAGCAATAATAGTTTTATTATTCTCAATAAAATATTTAATAGTATCCATTGCTAAAGAAGAGTCTTTGACAAGCTGATATCCCGCTCCACCAGGTATGAAAATAGAATCAAATTCACTAGTTTTAATTTTTTCTAAACTAGTATCTGCTGAAATAACAATATCTTGCTGTCCTTTGACAGTTAGTTCATTATTTATAGAAGCTATGGTTACATTATAACCAGCTCTTCTCCATAAATCAATAGGAGTAACTAATTCGATTTCTTCGACATTATTTGCTAATAAAACTAGAATATTATAATTCACGCTATACCTTCTTTTTTTTTCTTTTCATTTTTATTATTTGATTTTATTTACCAGCAGCTTCTGCAGCTTGTTCTTTGCCTAATTCTTCAGCAGCTTTTTCTTTTTCTAAATCTTCTTTTGCCTCAACATCTAGGGTTTCTTTGCTTTTTTTATGGGTATAAAAGCCGATTTTAAAGGTAAGACCTATAGAAAATCTATTAATATTCTTACCTTTTTGAGTAAAAGTTGTACCAAAAGGTTCAAAAAAATCTAAAGTCCATCCCAAGTAAGGTTCTATAACCATAGAAAAAGGCAGATCTTCCATATCTGTTACTAAATTTCTTTGCCATCTGTATCCAATGTAAATTCCTAAACCATATTGCAGCATCGTGCTTCTATTAATAATAAGTCTGCTGGCATCTGTAAAAGGATTGTCTTTGGAGCGTATAGGAATATTATAAATACCAACACGAATAACAGTGCTCAAAAACAATCCCGTCCAAGTATCAATCTGGTTCATATATACACGAGGTCCTATTTGGAGTTCGCCCATAAAAACATCTCCGAAATTCGATGCTCTATTAACTTGAGAACTAATCCCTCCACTAAATTGCATATTTAGTGAAAATACTTTTCCAAATCCAAAATCATAATCTATCCCTATCATCCAAGGACTATTTATTTCTCCATTCGCATAGTAGGTGGCAGATTTTTCAACGATAGGGGTAACTTGAGTATAAGAAATAGTTTTTATAAATATCAGTATTCCTACTAATAGTGTTTTTTTAAGCATATTCACAATCCATAATGTAAGATAATTAAATCTTGTTATTGACAATTTATTTTAATATTAAAGAGATGGGAATTTCCATCTTGCTCCATTATAGGCTGTTTTTTAAAAAAACACAAAATAATAACAATGTCATTTTTTTGCTCCTTTTGGTGTTTTAGGGTATACTGTTTGTGTATTTTATCTAATAAGGTTTGATTTTGTTTTTGAAAAAATGCCATATACCTCTTCTTATATTAATGTTATTTCCTACTTTTGTCTATGCACAGCTTATTGATAACAGAGATCTACCTCCTGAAGAATTACGTATTAAACCTCCTTTTATAGCTACAGATAGAGCTCAAATGGCCACTAAAGATGCTGGTGTTTTTATTATTCTTGACAATGCAGATGATATCCGTGTTCAAGAGTTTGAGGATACAGATACTTCCGAAGCAGTTATGTTAGGAAATGTAAGAGTTCGTTTTGATAGTTCTTTTTTAAAAGCTGAAAAATTTATTGTTACCATAAAAGATTCTATAGTGGTCAACGTAGGAGCTTATGGTAATGTCGAATTAACAATGGGTGGTACCAAATATCTTACAGATAGTCTTAATTATCAGCCTGACATGGAAAGAGGGATCATGTATAATGTTCGCTCTGTCATGGGTACAGGATCTGAGATTAATTTAGAGGATAAACCGTTTTTCTATAGAGCTGAAAAAGTTACAATACAGACCCCTACAAGATTTGTGATGGAAAATGTCTTTTTGTCTACTTCTGATGTTCGTTTTGATCATTATTCTATTAAGGTAAAAAAATTATGGTATATACAAGGTAAAGTAGCTTTGGTCTTTGGATTAGAATATCTAACGGGTCAAGCAAGCTTTTTTTGGCTTCCTGTCTTTTTACAAGTAGAAGGCGGGGGTCGCTTACACACAAGTTTTGGTAATGAAAAAAGAATAGGGTATTACTTTATTAATAATTATGCTCTAGAATCTAAGTGGGGTAATTTTGATTTTGGATTTGACTTTTACGAAAGACAAGGACAATATTTTCAAATGGAATACGAAGCACCAGAGCTAGAGATACTTCAAAATTTAGATTTTAAAACAAGTTTAGCTAATGATATTAGATCTGTTAAAAATGGAAACTTATTTTCTCAATGGGTTGACCCACTTTTAAATAGTGGGCTTGATGGTCCTAAAGATTATCAACGAATTTCTCAATTTTCTTGGTATTATAAACTGGATATGACGCTAGCTACTAGTGGAGTTTCTTTGAATATAAAAACAGAAGATCTAAATGATCCCTACTTTTTATCTAAGTATAGTTATAGAAATCAGTTTGATGATGCGGAATCTATTAATTTTGTCAACTTACTAAATGCTAGTACGCACTCTTGGTTTGGCTATCAAGGAGATATCCAACCTTCATTGAATACTATTGCTAGGGGATTCAATTTAAGTGCGGGAAATTTAGCCCTCTCTGCGTCTTGGGAATTAATAAGGGTTACCAGACCTAATGACGAAAATAAAGGCAATCAATTTTTAAATAGTTATTTTGATTATGAGGTTCGTTCCTATACCTTGCCATCTCTTACTTATAATTTTGGAAGTTTGGATCTTTTAAAATATAATTATTCAACAAAATCAAAAATCACCGTTCTTAGATCTGACGGTAAATCTAATACGATGAATATTGATAAACTGCCTGAATATGAAGAAGGATTAACAAAATCATCCAACAGATCTATAAAACGAGAAATTTTAGCTCAAGAAAACAATAAAATAAAAACTAATTTTATTACGAATTTCACCCCTATTACTGTTACTAATGTCATCACTAATGAATATGATTGGTTTGATATCTCTCTTAATGCTAGTGCGAGCGTGAGCTATTCTTCACAAAAAACACGTGGTACTAACGATTCCACTATGACCTCTGATCCTGAGATGTTATCAAATACAAACTGGACTATCATCTCTGATATAAACAAACACGAAGAACAAGGTTCTTTGAATATGAATATGGATCTTTTTAATAATGTGTGGTCTATTGATAATGGTTTGTCTTTTAATTATAGAGAGCAATGGTCTTCCTTTGGAGCCAATTATACAAACTCTCAAAGAGATTCAGGCTTAAAGATAGATTATAAGGTTGGTACTTCTGTTTCTCCAAATAAAATTTGGAACGATGATGAGTGGTATAGAACTTCTTTAAATTTTAATACTAGTGCTAATTATTCCTATCCTTTATATTATTTATTGAGATTACAAACTGATTTTGTAAGAGAAAGTCAATTTTCTTGGAATAATACTTTGGCTTGGGAATGGTTACAATGGCAAAGAAATCCTATTTTTGGATTGAATTTGACATTCAATTGGAATTTAAGAGATAGAGTTCCAACAGCAGATCAAGACAGAGTCATCGCTGGGGATTCTCAGAATATCTATATTGGTAATAGGATTTTTGATAGGTTGACCGTAGGTGCTAAAACAAGACTTTTTTGGTTCTATATAGGAACAGAAGCAACGGTAGATATTTTAAACACTACAACTAATGACTTGGCTAATAATTTTAGACCTATTGCAGGTTCTAGTTTTACTAATAGATTTGTCGGGGGTTACCCAAAATTATTAGTAGAATTTACTCCAGATTCTAAATACCATTATATTCCAAAATTGTCTTATAGATACAATCTCTTTGAACAATCGAGAAATGGAGTGTATACTAATACTTCAACAGAACCAGGTGTACCAGATGAGATTGTTCCAACAGTGTTAAGAGCAGATAGAAGTTTTAGTTTAGAAATGCTATGGGATGTTCGTTTAAAGAATTACCAAATTCCAGCTCTCTATCCTTTTATCTATGAATTGTCGGAATTTGGATTTGTTCTTCAATATTATCAAGATTTTGTAAACGTAAGAAACTCCTTTTTAAGATTAGATTTTTCTGTAGGAGTGAAATTTACAAAATATCTGACCTTTAGGTTTTCTTCCCAAATGTTAAACAATAAGATTCATCTCTATTATGCAGGGGGAGTCTTTAATGGACAACCCGTCTTAGCTCCGGGAGAAACCTCTAAAGAGTTTTGGGGAGATCTTGGAGATGGACTAAAAATATGGGATCAAGATGCTTTAAAACGATCTAGTTTCAAACTACAATCTTTAAGTTTTGAATTAATCCACGATCTTGATACTTGGGATATGAGACTTATCTTTAATTTAGGACGACGTGTGGATGATGTAAAACAAATCGCCTTTTGGGAACCTTATATAGGGGTGGCTTTCACGATGAAAGGATCAAGTGCAGCGGATATCTTCCCAGAATTCCAAAAACGTTTTGTACCTGCAGAATACCAATAATAGTAATTTAAGGATAAAAATATGGATATGAAAAGATTTCCTTTTAAGATAGAAAAAACAGAAGGCAATGCAAGAGCTTGTACGATGGAATTACCTCATGGTACTGTGCAAACACCTATCTTTATGCCTGTTGGCACACAGGGAGCTGTAAAGACCCTGTGTAGAGAAGAGTTAGAAGACTTAGGTGCAACGATTATACTTGCAAATTCTTATCATCTCTTACTTCGTCCTACTGTTGAATTTTTTAAAGAGTACGGTGGACTACATAAATTTGCAAAATGGAATAAAAATATTTTAACAGATTCTGGCGGTTTTCAAGTTTTTTCCTTAGCAGGTATGAGAAAAATCACCGATGAGGGTGTC
>CAMRBT010000059.1 GCA_947040475.1 uncultured Brevinema sp. | reverse complement strand
TAAGAAGTTGTCCTGGATATTACGGGACCATGGGTTCGAATCCCATTCTCTTCGAGTAATTCTATTTGAGAATCTTGGATATACCTATGTGCTTGCAAGTTGATTACGAATTCCCAGTATATTCCCAGTCGATTCCAAGTAGAAGTATATAAAAAAATACCTATTAAGAAAACTTTTTTGGAGTTATTCGTAATGGGTATTTTTTTAAATTCAAATGGATATTATTATGTTGAATTGACAATCAATAAAAAACGAGTTCAAAAATCACTTCGTACTAAAAGCAAAGTTTTTGCTCAAGATCTTTATCATGTTCTTTTGAGAGAACAAATTCTAAGATCTTTCTTTCCAAATTCATCAAACAATCCTCCTCTTCCTACTGCTCCACCTATTGAAATCAAGCAAGATAAACGTAAAACTAGATCTATTAATAACGCGATTGATAAATATATGAAGAATTGTGAGTCAAGAGAGTTAGGACATAGAGCAATAGAAGACAAGAAAAGAACTTTTAAGCTATTCAAAGAATATAAACTAGTGAGTTTTGAAGACTTTTCAACAAATAAAATTGACAAGTTATGGGAGGCGTTAAAAGACAGGTATAAAGATGATAGCATTCTAAAAGTAGTTTCAAATATGAAAGCGTTTTTGAATTTTTGTATTAAACAAGGTTTCTATTCTAGTGATGAGCTTAATAGACTGAATTTTCCTAGTTTAACCACCAAGATAAGAGATAAAACCTATACACCTAAGCAATGGCAAGATATACAAGATAGAGCTGAGAAAGATAGTGATTTGTACCTATATTTGAAAGTATTATATTATACAGGTTGTAGACCTAATGAAATAGTCAATCTAAGAAAACAAGATATAGATGACAACGGTACTATAAAAATATATCAAAGTAAGGTCAAAAAATATAAATATGTGAGTGTTCCACCTATAATATTAGATGAGCTTTTAACATTCCAAGATAAGATATTTGATGGATTCGGCAAGCATATAGAATTTTACAGTAAGAAGTTTAGAAGGATTAAGATAGCTATGGGATTAAGTACAGAATATACACTCTATACCTTTAGACATACCTTTGCTACGAACCTATTGAATAAGACTAGTGATATACATCTAGTTAGTAAGGCTCTAGGACACTCTAATATAATGATAACAAGTAAGCATTACGCTAATAGATCTAATAAAGACATACAAGATAGAGTTTCTGTATTATGGGATGAGAGTTAATAAAACTAATAGACATTTATTAAAACTAGCATAGATTGTTATATAAAGAAAAACAGCCATGTATTTATGGCTGTTTTATTTGATTTTAGATTAAGAGAAACCCTTATCTATTTAGGTGGGGTTTCTTGTTCTAACTCTACTTTGATTAATGCAGTGTTAACTGTTATTTTTGTAGCTCTCCAGTTGTAGATGAATAGGAATGTACCTAAATAAGATATTACACCAAATAGTGCTATTAGCTGTATATGTTTATCAAACTCTTGAATTAAAATATAGCAAACAAAAGATATAACAAGAAAACATATAAGACCATTTTTTTTCTTATTTTTATTTTCAGCAGTTTCTTTAGCGAGGCGTTCTGTATTAGTCTCTTTCTTTGCAGTTTCTTTAGCGAGGCGTTCTGTATTAGCCTCTCCCTTTGCAGTTTCTTTAGCTAAACGTTCTGTATTAGCCTCTTTCTTTGCAGTTTCTTTAGCGAGGCGTTCGCTTTCTGCCTCTTGGTTTGCAGTTTCTTTTTCTTTTTGTAGAATTTCATTTTGCTGTTGAGCATCTAAAGAGGCTTTAACAATATCATAGCTTTTCATAAAATCATTTGAATCTATTAATTTAGGATTATCTTCTAGTATTTGCGTAATAAGTAGAGGATCTCGTAATTCATTAACTGCTATTTCAATAAGCACTTTATCATATTCTTTTGTCATATCATAACCATTTTCATCTATCATTTTTGCATATATTTTTGAGTATAGTGTCTCTAAAGACATATGTGCAAAACTTAATAATTCTAATTTCATATGTTGTTTAAAATCTTTATAGCTTGAATTATGCATAATGTATAGCATTTTATTTTGTAATAAAATAGCAGGTATATAATGATTGAAAATCCCTTGTCTAATTTCATTACAAGCATAAACTAAACTCATACTGGTTGTTAAGAAGACAGCAGGAGTGTTTTTCCAGTAATTATATCTTTTTTCTCCATCATCTAAACGAATCTTATAAATAGCAACAATATTTTTAATATCTGTATTTATAGCATCTATATTACTTTCATTCTCTCTAGGTAGGCGAATTCTTTGCTCTAATTTTTCCTCATCAATTTGGTAGCTATTATAAACCGGATCACTACTATACTCGTGTCTATCAATTTCAATTCTATACGTTTCGTATAGAATTTTTTCAAATTTAATAATCCATGCCTCAACATCTCTTCTTTCCGAAAATTTTGAGTGCCTGTTCTCTCTAAAAAACAATGTAAGTCTATTTGCTTTTTTAGAATCATAATAAGAACTATTATAGATATTTTTAGAATCTTCTATAATTTTTTCTAGTTCATTTTTAGTACTATCGAACATATATAATTTACCTCTTTTATTTAAAATAAAAGATAATATATGTTCAGCAGTTTCTTTAGCATCTTTTCCATGCGATCCAGAAAGCATAAATAAAAATGGAGTATCTAAATAAAATTTTGTGGAAGTTAAAGAAGTTATAGGATCTTGAGGAACATCCCAAACGCTAAATAAAGTGCTAGCTGTTACCAATTCACAAATAATTTCGAATGATTTAGGAGTATTATCAATTGCCCATAGAACAAAAGATGCTATAATTCCTGTATTATTATGAAATCTTCTTGTTGTATTATTAATATCCTGTAACTCAGAAATAGAAGTTTTTTTGATAAATTGAATCAATAATTCTACCAAACGTTGATTTTCTAGTTTAGAATTTTCAGGCAAGTCTTTAGTGGTTTGCTTTATATATATATGAATATCATGAATTACTTCATCTAGCTTGTTTTGGGAGTCAGTATACTTAGCTTGTGTATCAGATATATAGGTTTTCCCCTTTGTATATATATAACTCTCTTTAGTTTCTGTATTAAATACAATATAATCACTCTTATCTAATTCATATAAAAAATTTTCAACCCATTCTTTATGTAAATTTCGACTATATTGCTTTAATTCTTCATAAATAGCATCTAGATTAAGAGATTCCTCTAAAAACAGTCTATTAAGAACAATATATTTGAATGGAGCTGTGGGGTCGTCTGTTATATTTTCTTCTTTTAGACAATCTATAACATTCAGAGTTTCCCATGTTTTAATATTTTCTATACTCATTTTTATTCCTTAAAATATGAAATTCCCCAATTTCATCTCGTTATTTATATCTTACCTATTCATTAGATAAGTATAGTATACTTTCTAAAAAAACACAATAGCTATTTGATTAAGCACAGACACTAGATAGTGTAAGGTACTATAGATTACACATAAGCTAGAGAGTACTAAGGATGTATAAAGTCTATAAGATATGTGTATAGAGATAGTATAGGGTATAGTAAGATACAAATACTATATCTATGATATGATACACACATTATATAAACACACAACAAATTAATAATACAAACATAAGTATATTTTTCCCTGAAGAAGTCCGCACCGTCAGGGGCTTCGTAAGGTAAAAACATACTAACTTTCTCTTTCATACGATACTTTCTTTAAGTATATAGTAGCTATCTAAGTTAGCAAAGTAAAAAAGCCCCATCACTAGGACAGGACTTTGATTTTGTTAAGTTTTATTTTTATCAAGAGTTTGATTCATCATCATTAGGATCTTTTAATAAGTTATAAAGCAGTAACCCTAATCCTCCTACAGCCATAGCTCCTAGTAAAGGTCCACCTAACAACATTCCTGTTCCTGTTGCTGCTACTGTTGCTGCAGCTGTTCCTCCAATTCCTGGCCCTGCTGCGGCCAAACCTGCTACTGCTGCTGCTCTCCCAACTCCTGTTGCTGTAAATATTTTCTTTAATGTTTCTCTATCTTCTGCTTCTGCTTTTATTTCTTCTTCGTAGCCTGTAATATCGATATTTAATAGTTCCCACAACTCTTTAGAAGTCTTTTTAAATTCTATTTTTGTATTGACTGTGGATGACTCCCACTCTTCTGTAAGACTTTCTATATATTTATTAAAGTCATTATCCTTTGTGAATATATATAGTGTCCCTTTATGGTTTTCTTTAAAATAAGATAATAAAGCTATCCAGTTAATAGGATCTGCGTAATTATCCTCTTTACTCTTGTCAGGATGTTTTGCTAAATTAATTCTTTGTTTAGCATTAGCAAGCAATTCAACTTCTTCTTTATCGGTATATATACCTTTAGAAACATTCAAAAAATTTCCTACTGTTTTATCAGCTCTTTCTTTCTTTAGATCTTGATCTATTTTTGATTCTGTTATAATTATCTTTATATTTTCTGTAATTATCTCTATATTTTTTGAATATTTTGGGAGTCCTTTAATCTTATCAAACTCTTTAAGTAGATTTTTTCCTATATAGTTTTCTGTTTCAAAGCATTCGTTTTTATGTTTTAAAATCTCTCGTTTGAGAATAGGTGAACTCAAAAAAACAAATTCTTGACTACCTAGTCGTTCATTCAGCTGATCTACTCTCTCTTGAGAAGTTTTATATATATCATACCACATATTGGTATCTATAAAAATATATTTCTTCATAATATTTCTCCTATGTTATATAAAATTCCCCAATCCCATATCTATATACATCATACCATATTTTTTTGATAAAATCCCAATTCTACTTTAAAATCCCAACCCTCCTTAAAATCCTAATCCTTTATAGATTTTTTCTATATCTTGTTGTAGAGTGATCGTTGTATCTAAGATAGCAATAACATTTTGTAGATGATCTATATCTTGGGTGCTGAGATTTGTTTCTTTACGAGATTTTAGCCATTTATCAAGGACTTGGTAGCCACCTATGGTGTAGTTATAGACATCTTGAGAAACATTAATAAAGTGTTGCGTATCGTTGATGTAGAGCTTGTTATCTTGCCATCTCGGTGTGCCTACGGTGTTATCGCCTGCAATAGGATAGCCGTGCTTCATCATGGCATTGAGGGTGGAGTCTTTCATCAGGTGTAGAGTAATGAGCTTTTGTCCTAGAGTCGCAAGTTTGTCAAAGACATCTCTATCTTGGGTAAAGGGTACACGAGGATAATCATAAGCCAGATCTTCGGCGTAGGTGGTACGATAGGTAGGAGCATAGAGGACGGCATAGATATAAGCTAGTATCTCCTCAGGACTTTTATCAGAGAGAGTAGGGTGTTCCTTTTTATAAGTATTAAAGCTTTTAGTAAAGTTCGCTGTTTTCCCAGTCTCCGTAAATCCTAGTCCCTCCTCACTATCATGATAGATATAGAGTGGTGAAACTACCATAGAATCTCCAGCACTATCTAATCCATGTCTATCAATCATAAATTCAGTGATAAAGAAATAACCATTTGTAATTTGTCTATTTTTTCGTGTAAAAACCAATCCTATATTATCTTTATTAATAAAACTTTTCTCAATAGATTTACAAGGAGTTCCTATAAAACCTCTTGAAATGCCAGTATAATAAGTATATCTAAAATCAAAGGGTCTGTAATGAATATTAGTAATAAGACTATCACCAAAGTTAGCACTTGATTTTTTAATATCTGCTATCGCATTACTCATTTGCCAATCTCTACTATCTTGGGTATCATATTTAGAATACAATTCTGTTTCTGATAAATTTTTAAAATCATTTATCACATTATTCAATTCATTTTTATTCAAATGTATTGTAATATGATCTCTAAGTGTTTGAACACCACTACTAATAGTAGCAAAAATCTCCTGTACACCTATAAACTCACTCCAATATTGAACATCTGCAGTTACAGGGGTAAACCAATGCCATTTAGGATCATCTTTGAGTTTTATCCATTTGTTATCCTTAATATCCTCATTCCATGATTTGTCCATGAGGTTTTGTTTTTTATAGGATTGAGAGCCATACACTTCTTGAAAATATACACCCTTATTAGGATTGTCTTTTTTACCCGTCTTGATAAAGATTGCAATACAGACACCTACATCTTTGATATCAAAAATATTAAAATCCATAGTACCATCAGAGCATTTTTCGCCTTTGTTAATATTACCATGAAGATCATAAATATAAATCTCATCGAAAGTCTGCATGAGTTTATTTCTCATCTCTCTATGAGTAATCCCATTAATAAATCCATTATTCACGATGAGAGAAAAAACACCTTTGTCTATATTCTCCATCTTCCAATGGGCAAAACGCATAAATTTTATATAATCATCATTAAGGTTAATTTTTTTCTCATTGAGATTTTCTTTATAGACTTCTGTTTGTTTCATGATCCATTCTTTGGAGTTCATAGCGTCTGATTTGTTATTGTAGGGAGGGTTACCCATAATCACTAAAATAGGACTTTCATTTTTGATTTTATATGCCATGTCGGCTTCTTCATTCATTTTTGGGAACATAGGCACTGTCTCGTTGGCGGTGTTGTCTAGCGTGTTTGTCAAAAATAATTGCAATCTGTCTTTGTCTTTATATTCATAGTTACAGGCGTTCAAATATTCATGAATACGAAAATGTGCCAAGACATAAGGCACTACTAAAAACTCAAAACCGTATAATTGTTTTAAGATGAAGTTTGATACTTGGCTTTGCCACATTCCTTGATTGTTGCTTGTTTCTAAACTTCTATAGATATGCTCTATCGTCCCTAACAAAAAAGTTCCTGTCCCAGTCGCAAAATCCAAAATATGCACGGACTCATCTAACAAGCCTCTCCCCAGATCTAGCCTAGATTTGAGCACCTCATCAATAGAGCTCACAATATAACGGACTGCTTCTATAGGCGTATAAAATACACCTCGAGCATTACGCACTTTAGGGTCAAACTCTTTTAAGAAATTCTCATACATATAGATAAAGGGATCTTCTTTGATACTATCATGGATAATATCATAAGATAATGCGTTACGAAACATCTCATCATCGTAGGCATTAATCCCATTGATAATACTATCTATAGAATAGGCAATAATCTTAGAACAAGAGCTAACATCAAAAATACGGAGGAGTTCTTGAAAAATGGGGATATATTTGGGCATACTGTGAAGGGTCTGAAGGCTGACATTTTTTTGTTCTGTCAAACGATAAAATAACAAACCAAAAGTAATAATCTGAGCGAACGAATCAGCAAAGTCTTTGTCGTCTAGTTCTTTAAAAATAGTTTTGTTGAATAGTTCTTTGATAGAGTTTTTAAAATAAGAGTCGGGGTCTTCACATTCTAGCGTGATCTCATCTCTTAAGATCTTGGTTCTTCTTGCTAATAAATTGATAAAAGCATTTTGATTTGTGATGGCTTGTGCTTCACTATGGACAAAACTCTCAAATAGTTTTTTTAGAGATTCTTCGTTTGTTGCTGTTTTATTTGTGATCTTATCCAACAAAACACATTCTTTAAGGACTATGATTTTATTATCATTCATGGCTACTAAATAAAATGAAATGTAATTAGTATAAATAACAACAGGGGCGATAGTAAGATATTTGAGTAATTGATCATATTCTTTTTTATAGCTTTTTTTACCATCTAGGACGGCTTTAATATCCACATCGATATCTTTACATTCTACAAAACCAATAATTTGCTCGTTTTTGTTTTTTACGGTAAAGTCAGGTGTGCCTTTACTAGTAGCACTTTCTTGATAAATATCAAAGCTCCCTTTATAAAACTCATTCCATAAGTTTTCTAGTTGGGTTCTATAAGTGTGCTCTCGTGATTCAGGAGAGTATTGTTTTTTTAATTCTTTTAGATAGTTAGTAATTGGCATTAGATATATCCTTAGTCTACTTATCTTTTATCATACTATGATTTCAAAATAATCACAATAATAACAAAGCTATTTATTACTCGGATCTTGACAAATTATTGGAAGTGTTATATACTTATAGTGCTTATATTTTAGTTGTTTAGAAATAGACAATTATATTTTTCTGTCTTTACTTTGAGATAAAGATAGAGTTTCTGTATAGAAAACTCTTTTTTTGTTTTAAATAAAAGATTTGTGCTAGATATTTGTTTTAATACTTCATCACGAAGTATGTTTATATTAATTGCTCATAGCAGTTTGTATATTTTCGTGATGAAGTTAGATAGAAATATTTAGTCTTTAGCAACTAAAATATAAGCAATACAACTCTATGGGCTTTTTTGTTTATATTTCTAACTATCATAACAAATAAAGCTTATCAAGATTAGTTTCTATAGATGAGCTTTTCTTGATTAGAGTAACTTATATAATACTATCAATGAGACTTAGTCTCGTGAAATTGGCGTAAAGCTCTTGTGTTTCTTATTCAGAACATAGGAGCTTTTTTTATTCTGATATATAATTAAAATAACACTGTATAATGAATTACACAATAACACTGACTTAGATATAAAAAAATCTAAAAATTATAGACTATTTCATCTTATAACATTCTAATAATATATAAGGTTTTATTAATAATACTGACTTAGATATATAAAGAATATTACTAGTAAAGAGATAAGATTGTATAACTTCACACTATTATAATATCGTAAGCTTAAATAGTATCAGCTAAAAACTATATATAACACTACAATAATATCTCTTTTCTCCCAAGATAGCGAACGAATCTAGGTGTGAATGATGAATATATATCTTAATATAGCTATTTTAATACGGCGAAGCATTATCATGTAGGATTAAACTAACTCTATTTGCGATATATATTCATTATTTAAACTTAGATGAG
>CAMRBT010000058.1 GCA_947040475.1 uncultured Brevinema sp. | reverse complement strand
TTAATAAAATTGTCTATTGTTTGTACAACATAATCAACCATAATAGGTGTAATACCTTGGTACAATCCAATCCAGAAAGTATCATTCATAATTTTATCTGTATTTTCTAAAGAACCAGCAACTCTATAATTTTGTTCTTTCATATAAGGTTGTTTGGTTACATTTCCTGCAAATAACAAGCGTGTTCCGATTTTTTGTTTGTCCAAATAGCGAGTGATTTCGTTACGAGTAAAAGGAGCCCCATCTTTGATAGTGAGTAAAAACCCAAACCATGAAGGATCACTATGTTCTGCAGCTTGAGGAAGTATAAAATATTCTTCAAGATGTGTTAATTTTTCTAATAATAATTTGAAATTTCTTTTTCGTATTTCTATAAATTCAGGTAATTTTTTCATTTGAGCAACAGCTACGGCAGCTTGCATATCTGTGATTTTTAGATTGTAGCCTAAGTGAGAATAAACATATTTGTGATCATATCCTTTAGGGAGATCTTCATAAGTCCAATCAAATCGTTTCCCACAAGAATTATCTTGACCTGGAGCACACCAACAATCTCTTCCCCAATCTCTAAAACTTTCCATTGCTTTTTTAAGGATAGGATCATCAGTAAGTACTGCCCCACCCTCTCCCATTGTTATATGATGAGCCGGATAAAAACTAAGAGTCGCTATATGTCCAAAAGTTCCTACATTTTTACCTTTGTACGTACCACCAAGAGCATCACAAGAGTCTTCAATAAGCCATAAATTATGTTTTTGAGCAAATGCTAATACCCCATCAATATCAAAAGGATTTCCTAAAGTATGTGCTATCATGATAGCTCTTGTCTTAGGTGATAATGCCTTCTCTAATAAGGAAACATCTATATTATAGGTAGATAATTCTTCATCTACAAAAACAGGAATCATTCCATGTTGAATAATAGGATTGATCGTTGTTGGAAAACCTGCTGCTACGGTAATGACTTCATCGCCAGCTTTTAGACGTTTGTCTCCTAAAAGAGGACTTGTTAATGCTGAAAAGGCAATCAAATTAGCTGAAGAACCTGAATTACAAGTCAAAGCGTATTTCACCCCTATAAAATCTCTCAATTGTTTTTCAAATTGAGCATTAAAAGTATGTGCAGTTAGATGAAATTCTAAAGCACTCTCTACGATATTACACACTTCGTGATGATCAAATATCTTCCCTGAAATAGGAACTAGACTTTCTCCCGCAATAAAATCTTTAGGTGGGAATTTTTGTTCTGTGTATTGTTTAGTTAGTTCCAAAATCTGTTCTTTTAATTGTTCTAAAGTCATATAAACCTCTTTTTTTATTCTTTATTTGTTACAACAATAGGAATGAGTTCCTTCGTATATCCTAACCTTCTCGCGGCTATAGGAATTTGTGTTATTGTCCATCCATTTATCCAAAAATAGTCAAACTCTTCTTTAGATAATAAAACTTGTGTTAAGTTTTTATTATCAGCTTCTTTCAATAAATATAACAGTTCTAAATCTATATTTTTTACAAATTTATAGCCGTGAGCATAATATAGAGTTAGCATTATTTTAATAAATAAAGCTAACATCATTGTTGGAATGAAAATTTGTGTCCATTTTATATTTGTCCATAAATAACAAATTCCTGCTGCTACTACAATTAATGATGACCATATCACAAAATTTGTATGGTAACTTCCTATTATGGTAATTAAAACAAAAGCAAAAGCTGAACTTGTTGTTAGTGCTACATAAACATATCCTGATCCACTAATTTTTTTGTTTTTTATAAAATGTATAATAATCCCAATAGCTATTAATATACTGATAGCTATCGGTGCTTTGATAGGCAAATTGTATTGGGTGTTTAATCTTGTTAAAATTTCTAAAATATTAAATGATATCGTGCTTTCATATACTGAGATCCGTCCAGACTTGTTTTTGAATATTGCCATAAATGAAAGAAGTATATAAAAAACAGAGATACTACCCGTTAAATAAAAACTTGTTTTATCTTTAATTTTTTGTTCAAACAAATTAGAAAAAAAGTACAAGCCTGTTAAATAAAGTAATACCATACCAAAAAATGCACTTCCCATAAAATACACAGGATCATATACTTGTGAGCCCATATAACAAAATACAGCCCAATAGCCAAATGTTTTATAAGGATTGTCTTTCATCCATATAGGTAATGTATGGTCTCTCAAATAAAAAATTGCAGGCAATAAAGACATATACAACATTGGGAGAACTGACATCATGTTTATATCTGCTCGTAATAATATCGTATGAAAAAAGTAAAAGGAAAAAACCAAAAAAGATATTTTTCGATTTTCACCTACAATATAAGAAGAAATAGCAGCCAAGGATACTACTAAAACAGTACCCATTATTGATTCTATAAATTTCCATCTATAAAGTGGCTCTGGAATAAAGCTCAGCCAACTAGATATTGCCCTAGGTAATAGTAGGAGTAATTCTCCAAAATTTCTTCCTCCGTGCCCACTGACTTTACCAGAAAAATCATAAATAGGAGCTAATGGCCACTCTAAATTCCAATAGTCCCCTGATACTGGAAGATTGAAAAAATAGAAAAAAACAAATATTATATACCCAGAAACAAATGTATAATAACAAATGTTTTTTATTTTATCATATTGTGTCATTACAACACTCCTTTATCATTTAGATAATTTTTAATAGAGTTATCAATAATACCTTTTAAATTTGTAGGATTTTCTAAATATTGTTTGTATTCTTGTGCTGTTTGTTCTATGGCTTCTTCCGTATTAAATAAAGGACTCCATTGAACTTCTGCTTGGATTAAAGACGGATCTAATCGTAATTTACCCATCTCATGGGCAAAATTAGCATTCTTGTCTATCTCATAAGTTCCTTGCTCAATTACAGAAATGAATTTTTTTACGATATATTCTACAGTATGTGTGTCTGAATTATCTAAAGGGGCTATATTATAAGAACTTGAAGGGGTTTCTCCTTTTTCTAGTATTGTTGTCCCTACCAAAAGATAAGCCCAAATAACATCTAAAACATGTTGCCAAGGACGAATGCTATTAGGAGATCTTAGGGATACATTTTGTCCTGATTGTATGGAGCGAACAACATCGGGGATAATACGATTTTCAGCAAAATCCCCTCCTCCTATAACATTACCAGCTCGAACACTAGTAATACCCACTTTAGAAGTATTAAAAAAAGAATGCACATAAGAAGAAATAGCTAATTCACACATAGCTTTACTAGCTGAATAAGGATCATAGCCACCAAGTTTATCAGTTTCTCTATAAGGGTATACCCATTCATTATTATGATAAACTTTATCTGTAGTGATCATGACCATTGCTTTGAGCTTTGTTAAAGAACGAGCAGCTTCTAAGACATGAATAGTCCCCATCACATTTGAATTAAATGTCTCAATAGGGTCTGTGTAACTTTTTAAGACGAGGGGTTGTGCCGCTAAATGAAAAATAACTTCTGGATCAATTTTTTTTATTAATGTTGCCGTTGCCTCATAATCACAGATATTTTGAATAGATGAGTCCATATCATTTTCAGATTTTGTTAAAGAAAATATTTGATTATCGCCTTCTTTTAAACCGATCCCATAGACATCAGCCCCTAATTGAATTAAAAAACGACTAAACCAAGTCCCTTTAAATCCTGTGTGTCCAGTAATAAGTACTTTTTTACCTTTATAGTATTGTTTTATTTTTTCCATGGTGCCTTTCCTGATTCCCATAATTCTGTTAAATGCTTTTTATCTCTAAGAGTATCCATACACTGCCAGAAATCATCGTGAATATAGGCTTGTAATTCATTATTTGTAGCAAGATTTTTTAAAGGAATTTGTTCAAACACAAGGTCTTTCTCATCAGAAATATAATCAAAGACTTTTTTATTGAGAATGAAAAACCCTCCATTAATATAAGAACCATCCCCTTGAGGTTTTTCTTCAAAGTTTAATACTGCATCACCCTCTAAATGTAATGCTCCAAAACGTCCTGCAGGTTTGACAGCTAACATTGTCGCAATTTTTTTATGAGCAAGGTGAAATTGTTCTTCTTTATGGAAATCAGCATTACATACCCCATCTCCATAAGTAAGCATAAAGTTCTCATCATCACCTAGATAAGATTGTATTTGTTTTATACGAGAGCCTGTCATATTATGCTCTCCTGTATGTACAAGATGAATTTTCCAAGGTTCTTTAGAGTGTTTTTCATAGTTATAGGAAGTTTTATTACTAGTGAAATCAATAGTCATATCACTCAAATGTGCCATATAATTAAGAAAAAATTCCTTTATCATATAGCCTTTATAGCCTAAGCAAATAATAAATTCATTATGCCCAAAAGAAGAATAATACTTCATGATATGCCATAAAATAGGCAATTCGCCTATTTGAATCAGCGGCTTAGGAAGTACAGAAGTCTCTTCCCCTAATCGTGTTCCCATACCACCAGCTAAAATAACAACTTTCATTTTGATCTCCATTTTTTCTATTTATTAATATAGTATTATATATTAAAATTTTATTTTATTCAATGTTTTATTTAGTACTATATTAAAATTATTATTATCTTATAGTAGAACCCCTCTTAATAAATCACTAATAAATATCGCTTAAATACCTATAAATCATTTAACTATAAATAATAAACCTAACACATCTAAAACATTCTTCAAGCTATAAAACACTTACTAATAAATATAAATGTAGTAGTGTTTTTCTAATTAGTCAACAAGTCTTAGTATATCAAAATCCTCTCTTCCCAACAATGTAAAGAAGAATTATTATATTTTAGTAAAATATACTTAATGTCTAAATGAAATCTCAAAATGTTTTTTGATCGCAAAAAATTTATCTATAAAACATTGATATACATATAATAAAGAAAAATGTTAAAAGTTATTATTTTTTATTGATTTTTTTAAAAAAAAATGTCATAATATATATTAAATATATAATTAATATATTATTACATAATATATAGGAGAGTAAAAATGAAAAAATCATTATGGCTAATGATGATAGTCTTGGTGGCATGTACTAACGAACCAAAAGATGATGGTAGTGACGGGGATGGAATAACACCACCACCAACACCACCAACTGACTTAACATTTATTGAAAAAGCTACAGGTACACGTACTGTTGCTGGAGTAGAATATGTAGTAGATGCTACTACAGGAGATATTACTGTTGCTGGAACAGCAAAATATTTTTATGTTTCTGCGGATGCCACTGAAACAGACGCTGTTTATAGTGTAACAAAAGATGCTCCAACAGAATTCTTAGGTGCTAATATTTATGATGCCGTGTTCGCTTTGTATCTTAAAGATAGAGTCGATTTTTGGACTACTGATGCTGTTGAAAATATCTATGCAAACGAATTAGGAGGATCTGCTAATGATTCTTTTGTTACAGGAAATCAAACTGTAGCTGTTGACATCGATAATGCTACATCAACCCCAATCACTTATAATGTCAATGAATTCACAGGTCATTTAACTACCGCTGCTGATGCTGACACCATTGTTTATCATTATATGGGTGAGGCTGGTACAGGTCAAGCTTATTTTAGAACCGCAGACAAAACATTCCTTGGATTAGAGGTTGTTGAAGGTACATATAGAACTTACATGGAAAATAAAACTGCATTTTGGGCTACAAAAGCAGAAGTTTTATTCAATAGAGGTCATCAAGTTGCAGCTCCTCCGCTCGTTCTTGGAGAACTTTGGAAAAAATCAGTAAATTCTTTACCTGCAAAAAAAGATACTTTTGCAGCTCTTAGCTTTGGTGATAAAATATGGCTTGTGGGTGATAATAATGATGTTTACAGAAGTACAGATCGAGGTGATACTTGGACTACGGTTGCGGCTAATGGATTATCTGACCTTGGCGACACTTCTGGTGTTGCTCTTGCTGATGATAAACTTTTTGTTGCTACTAAGAATAATATTTACAAATCCATAGATGGTGGTGAGAATTGGACTTCCGTTCATGCTGTTGCAGGCGTTTCTGATAGTTTAAAAGCTATCCATGTTACAGCTAGTGATAATACGACTGATGTTCCTAATGGTATCTACTTTATCAGTGGTAATGGTCAAGTAATATATGGTGATGGAATTGACGGTAACTGGGTACAAACAGCAGTGACAGATATATTTCCAGCGAGAGAATCATACGGTATGGGCGTGGCAGTACATAAATCTACTCTATATATTATGGCTGGCTGGTGGGGTGCTGGTGATTTATCAAGTTCAGCTAACGATGTTTGGAAAAGTATAGACGGTGGTAAAAAATGGACTAAGGTAGTTGGTGTAGATGCTACTGCCGATCGTTGGAGTTTAAGAGATAGAGTATCCACTGTAAGTACAGGTACTCATGTTTATCTTATGGCTGGTGGTAATGGTAACAGTGATGTTTGGAGAGCTGAAGGTGATGATCTAAGCGTATGGACAAGAGTTACTAAAGCTGGAGGATATCCTGCCAAAAATAGTGCTGAAGCTGTCTTCATTCCTGGTACTAGTGGCAACAAAGATCGTATGCTTATCTTGGGTGGAAACAACTCCTCAACAGAAGTTTGGTATTCAGAACCTGAATAAATAATCATATGATTATTTAAACTTAGTAATACAAACTAATAAAAAAGCCCTCACATAATGTGGGGGCTTTTTTGTTGTTTTGTGTACTAGTCTTTTTTATGAAAAAGTTTATAAGAAACTTCTCCATCTATATTTTTTTGAATGATCTTATTCTCTGTGCCTAAAACATCCAAATATTTACCTATATCCTCTACCGTAGATGATGTCATCGTCAAGAGATCCTCTAACGAAGTAGAACGTCTTTTGAGACAAGTCATAATAATATCTTCTAAGGATTGATTATAAGATTTAATCTCTTCTCGTTTTTTGAACTTTCCAATGATTTCCACATTGTCCAATCCACCTTTTTGAAAACGTTCTTGTATATAATACAGTCTCTCCATAGATGCAGGCTGAAGATTTACCATAGTCCCTATTCTATCCAAACGATTAAGTTGTACTCTAGAATAAGGAATTGTTTTTAATTCTTCAACAAATAGATCTATTTCTTTGTCTGTATCGTTAATACCTTCTACGATAAATATCTCTATCCATAATTCTTTATTATCTAATTGCATATATTCTGTAGCAAAATCTCTCAAACATTGCGTTAAAGTATTGACATCTATATCTTTCATGGGAAGGTCAATCTTTGTGTAAGCTTCTTCACTAATAGCATCTTGAGAAGGTGCGACTAGATCAGCTTTCATCAATTCTTGACATAATTCTTTATCCACAAGCATAATAGAATTAGTAATTACCGCTACTTTAGTTGTCGAAAAATTACTATGTATATAATCTATAACCAAACCCATATCTTTGTATAAAGTAGGTTCTCCAGATCCTGAAAAGGTAATAAAATCTGGAGCTTGATTGTTTGCCATGAAATGATCCAATTCTCTAAGGAGATCTTGAGTAGGTATATACTCTTTTCTTTCCATAGTAAAATTAGTCGTTGCTCCACATTCACAATAAATACAGTTTAGAGGGCAAGTTTTAAAGGGAATAGGATCTATTCCTAATGAAATCCCTAACCTTCGAGAAGGGATAGGACCATAAAGATATTTATACTGCATAGATTCAATTCCTACTATATATGTATTATTAAGCGTTTATAAAGAAAGCTTTGTAACCTTTAATAAGATGATAAAGATCTGCTTTACTGATTAGTTCGTAAGGTGCGTGCATTCCTACTACTCCAATACCACAGTCCATAACTGGAATTCCGTATTGAGCAATAAACATAGCTATGGTTCCACCGCCACCTTCATCTATTTTACCCATAGAAGAAGCTTGCCATACTACATCATTTTCATTAAAGATACGACGTATTTTTGCTACTAATTCTGCAGAAGCATCGGAAGCTCCACTTTTACCACCAGCACCTGTGTATTTTTTAATAATTACCCCAGATCCCATAAAAGATGCATTATGTTTATCGTGTACAGAAGGAAATAAAGGATTCAATGCAGCACCCACATCAGCAGATAAACAACAAGATCTATTTAATAATCTTCTTAATTCTATATCATGATATTGTTTATCTTCTCTATAAAGAAGTTCTGCAATGATATTAGGTAAAGCTTGAGAATCACTACCTGTGATCCCTTTTGAACCAATTTCTTCTTTATCAGTAAGAAAAACAATAGCTGTTTTTTTAGGCGTTGATTCCATTTGTATTAAAGCATTAAGTGCAGAATAAGAACAAACTCTATCATCATGTGCATAACCACCTATCATACTTCTATCGAATCCAACATCTTTTGTTTTTAGAGCAGGAACGACTTCTAGTTCTGCAGAAATAAAATCTTCTTCGATGATTCCATAAGTATTGAATAGATATTCTAAAACAAAGGCTTTAACTCTGTCTTTGTAGTCCTTATTCTCTATAGGCATTGTTCCTACAAAGATATTTAGATTTTCGCCGTCAATTCCGTCTAATAGCTTCTTATCGCCTTGAATTTTTCTAGATAAGTGTGGAAGTAGATCTGAAATTACAAATACAGGATCTTCATCTTTGTCCCCAATATTGATAGTTACTTTAGTACCATCTTGTTTAATAATGACCCCATGAATTGCTAAAGGAATATTGAGCCATTGGTATTTTTTAATTCCACCATAATAATGGGTTTTGAGCATAGCAACGCCATTTTCTTCTATGAGTGGTCTTACTTTTAAGTCTAATCTTGGAGCATCTAAATGAGCACCAATGATATTCACTCCATTTTTAATAGAATCTGTTCCTATAATAGCAAGAGTAATATTTTTATTTTCAAATTGATAAAAGACTTTATCACCAGGTTTAATAGAAGTGACTGTTTCTAAATTAACAAATCCTTTGGCTTCTACATGAGCTTGAACCCATTCTACCCCTTCTCTTTCTGTACGAACAGCATCAAGAAATATCTTGTATTTATCTGATT
>CAMRBT010000057.1 GCA_947040475.1 uncultured Brevinema sp. | reverse complement strand
TATTTTCTTTGTTTTGTAAAGATTTTCTTTATGTTACCGAATTATTTTAGTAAGATAACAATCTATACACTAATAGTAAGTATCTTATCTAAATATAAAATTATTGACATAGTGGAGGACTCCATGTTTAATGTTGTGAAAAATACAACAAAATCTACATCCATATTACTTGCTGTTTTTCTGTTTTCAGGAATGATGCCTGTATTTGCCCAACAAGCTTCTCGTATTGCAGAAGAAAATGCGACGAAATATCTATATGGTATTGCAGCATGGTATGGAGATGATTTTAATGGTCAAACTACGGCCAGTGGTGCAAAATATACACCAGAATCTTTAACAGGTGCCCATAGATCTCTACCTTTTGGGACGAGAATAGAAGTAGAAAATCTTAGCAATGGTAAAAAAATTGAAGTTATTATTAATGATAGAGGTCCTTTTGAGCAAAATAGAGTAATAAACTTATCAAAACAAGCGGCTACTATCTTAGGTTTTCTTTCAGAAGAAACAACTTTTGTTAAAATTACTATTATAGAATTAGGTACATCCTTGCCTTCTCCTATGGGTGTACCAAAACCACCAATAGGCAAAGATATTCCTCAAGACTTTACGAATACCCCTGCTCAGATATTGACTCCTGACGCTCCTGTTGAAGTTGCCCCTATAGAAGAGGCTGACGATCAAGAAAATTTAGATGATGTCTATGAAGAAGCAGATGATGCTTATGAAGATGGTGCAGAAGAAGATGGTGAAATAGTTGGCGATGACGTTTATGCTAATAATACAGATCTACAAAATGAAGAATCTGGAATGCTTGCTAACGATATCTTTGCTAATGAAGATCAGAATAATTTGAATAATGAAGATTTTAATGAAGAAGATATAGAAACTATCAGTAATGATATTTTTGCTAATGATGAAGATTTATTTGCAGGTTTAGATGATGAATTAGATTTTATGGATGATGATTTTCAATCTGAATTAACAAGTGAAGATTCTCAATTAAAAGGGCAAGTGATCACAAATACCTCTTCTCCTTTTGCGGATAACAATCCTAGAATGGAGCCAACAGGTTTTAATAGTAATGCTAATGAAGTTCTTATTGATGATCCCTTATCAAATATTACTATAGGTCCAGATGATGAATATGTTGTAGCGCCTTCCCCTTCACAAGAAGCTTTGGATAGTGTTCCTTATGGAATGACACCAGAAGAAAAAAGACTATTAGAAGAAAATGCTAGTGAAGATCCCTTCGCAGATCTATTTAACGAAAGCTCAGATCCTTATAGTTTTCAAGATGAAGTCAATAGCAGTTTAACATCTCCTACTGTTCCAACAGAAAAGACAAACAATGCTTATAATTTAGATTCTGACGTTCCTGGAAGCACAACAGATTATAGTAATTATCAGACACCAATAGAAGATAATTATGGATATGATGATTTTCAAACACCAATAGAAGATAATAGTGGATACGAAAATTTTCAAACGCCTATAGAAGATAATAGTGGATACGAAAATTTTCAGACTCCAATAGAAGACAATTATGGGTATGATAATTTTCAAACTCCTATAGAGCCAGTAGAAGCACCTTTACCTCCTGCACCATTACCTGTTGCTCCTCCTGTTGCACCAACACCACCAGTAGAAGAGCCTTTTGCCCCACAAAAAATGGGTAATCATTATGTGATTCAATTGGGTGCTTTTAGTAAGCAAAAAAATGCCTTAGATCTTTATAACAAACTTAGATCAGCAGGATTTAATGCTTTTATCACAGATATAAAAATCAAAGGTAAAAACCTTATGCGTGTACGTGTTGGTTATTTTACTACTATTGATGAAGCAATTCCTATTTCTCAAGAATTGGAGCAAATTCACAAAATCGAAAATCGAATCATTAAAATCGATTACGAAGATGAAAAATTAAACTAATTATTTGTAGATATAAAAATACCCCCTCATATAGAGGGGGTATTTCTTTTTGAAGTTAATTCTTATAAAGTTTTTAAAAAATCAGATATCCCTTGAACTACTTGTTCTTTGGTATGAATATAATTAAAGAGTTTATGTCTTTTAGAATAAGGATCTAAAGACATAGGGGTATCAAAAAATAATTCTTTAATAGAAGCAGAAGAAATATTGTTTTTTGCATAAACACAATCGTCAAAAAGGGCTATGGTATCTCCTTTATCATGAATGAATAAACAAGGGGTAGTAATGTGATAGAGATTTTTTCTTGTTTGTTTTAATCCTAAATGCATAGAATGTAATGTTATTCCAAAATGAAACTCTTGAGGAGAGCTATGTCCCTCTACGATTTTTCTTTCTTCAGAAAATCTGCTTTTTAGAGTCATCCCCTTTTTAGGAATGAGAAGCACTAAAATCCCAGACAATCGTATTCCGAGATTTCTCATAAAAGAATTTTTATTGTGGATAATATTCATAGGTGCTGCAACAGAGATTAATCCGTTCAAAAAAGGAAGAGATGGAGCTATCGTTAATGCTAAAGCACCCCCTTGAGAATGACCAGCAAGCACGATTTTTTGATAACCTTGATTGTGAATGAGAGCTCGTTGAAAAGCGACCTTTAGACTGTCTTCCCATAGATATCCCTCTTGGCTTTTAAGATCTTCATAAGACTCAGAAGAGTTAGGGAGTACAGGTGCATAAACGTCCCAACCATGCTCTGATACTTTTTTAGCGGTATCATTAAAGATATTTGGCTGAGAGTACATTCCATGAAGCATAATCATCAAAGAAGTGTTTCCTTCTTTTTTTGTCCAAATATCTTCATGAGTAGAAAAACCAGCTGTCAAGATATCTTTTTTTGGTTTTTGCTGAAACCATAAGGTCTGAGTAGCAATAACAATAAAGATAAGCACAAGAATAAGTACTAAATAGGGGATAGATATAATCATGCAAGCTCCTTCTTAATATACATTTGTCCGGGTTTTTGAACGATAAGTCCTTTTATTTCCATCATGGTAAGCAGACCATTTAAGGTAGCGATGTTCATTTCTAATGTTCTTACGATTTCGTCAATATGAATATGCTGGTATGCTAACTCTAAAATACTTCTTTCTTCTATAGATAGGGAAGGATCTATTTCTTCTTCTATAATTTTTACTGGAGTTGCTTCTTTTTGTTCTTCTTGGATTTTAGGAGATTTTTCTTGAGCGAGGAATTGAATAGTTTCTAAATTTGGGTTAGATTTCAAGACATCTTTGATGATTTCTTCAGGAGACAAAGCCAATCTAGTGCCATTTTGGATGAGCGTGTTAGTACCACTATTTTGAGATACCATAGGATTGCCTGGGACAACATAAACATCTTTATTTTGTTCTGAGGCAATACGTACCGTGATCATCGTTCCAGATTTTTCTGGGGCTTGAATGACACATACTGCTTGTGATAATCCACTAACAATACGATTTCTGCGTGGAAATCTCCACTTAGTTGAAGTCATTCCCGGTGGATATTCAGAAATTAAGACACCTTTTTCTTTGATTTTGTGATAGAGATTTGTTGAGCTTGTAGGATAAATAGTATCGATAGCCGTACCAAGGACACCTACAGTATAGCCTTCGTTTTCGAGAATAGTCTCAGAAGCAATAGCGTCATGACCTTTGGCAAGACCACTCACTACTCCTAAACCATATTGAGCAAAAGTTTTACAAAACCATCTATTAATCTCTTCAGCATCAGGGGTAGAATTTCTCGTGCCTATTACGGCGATGAGAGGAATAGTAGGATTCATTTTTCCTTGAGCATAAAGTAAATAAGGAGGATCAATGATTTCTTTTAAGAGAGGTGGGTAAAGAGAGCTATTGTGAGGAATAAAATCTATCTTTTTTTGTTCGCATTGTTCTATGATTTTATCAGCTTGTGTTTTCATATTGAGGAGTATTTTTTCTGCTAGTTCTGTTTTTAGACCTAATAAGTTCATTTGATAGGGCGTGTCACAATCTAAAAATTCACTAATATCAGTAAAGGTTTTTTTGATAGTCATAAAACGATTGTAACCAATAATATCTGTTGCAGAAAAAGCAATAAGAGAATATAAATATTTATCTATCATCTAATTAAGTCCTGATTGTTGTTCCTTATATAGGATCTCTAAGTTATTTCTAATTACTTTTAATTTGTGATCTAAAACGCCAACATTCAATTCTTGTCTGACAAAAGATCTTTTGTTTTTGAGTTCTAGGATAAGAGCCTCTGTTTGTTCATAGATACGACGGGCTTTATCACGCTCTCCTTGATCATAATAAATACGAGCAACACCCAATAAAGAATCTATGTGTTCTGGTTCTTTGTCCAAAATTTGTAAAAATAGGGGAAGAGCAGCTTGGTAAACGCCTTGATCTGTATATATTAATGCTAGCCCGTGCATGGTACTAATACTATTTGGTTTTGTTTGTAAGGTCAATTTGAGAAATCGTACGGCAGATTCTCCAGCTTGTGATTTTTCAGATCCTTCTGGGAGTACCTGATAAAGAGCAAGATAAGAAGATGCTAGTAATTGTGCTGTGGAAGAATCGTAAGGATTGATATCATAAGAACGTTGAAGATTAGAAAGAGCTTGAAAAACCATCCCATTCTGTAGCTGAACACGCCCTAAAGAATATAAGTATTTTTGTAGGCTACTGTCCAGAAAAACTTCTTGGGTGGCAAGATCAATAAATTCTTGTGTCTCATCTAATAAAGCAATAGCTTGTTCTTTTTTAGCCATCGTGTTACTAATTCTACTGACATATTCATTGCTGAATTTTGTATCTGTATCTATTTTTTCTTGTAGAGATTTTTTTTTGGTGAAAAGCCCAAAGAGATTCATAGACCCACCCTCTCGGAGAGAAGAAACCCCAGCTAAATTTGCCCTATTTATTTTTTGAGCTTTACGGATAGCCCTGTCTACAGGATCCATTGATGCTCCCACCATATAGCCAACAACACCACCGAGAAGAATTAATAAAAAATAAGATATACCTTTTGATTTCATTGATATTCCTTAATACTATTTGTATACATTATAGATATAATTATATAAAAGTGTCAACAATATCTATCATAAAAAGTCTTTGACGATATTAAGATTACATAGTATTTTTGAATTAGTATAATTATGGATTATACAGGGGGATATATGAATCGTAAATTTTTGATCTTAGGATTATTGATAGTTATGTTACAATCGGGAGAAATTTTTGCCAAATATACAGCAGGTAGTATAGGGGTATCAACACGTTTTATGGGGGCGTCCAATCTAAAAGCTCCTAAAAGTTCTGATCATAAAAATTTTGGATATAGTATGACGATGCTTGAGTTTTTTCCTCAAGAAAGAAAAGGTCTCTTAGGCTACAGTTCTTATGTGCAAATTAGATTCGCTACACCTTTTACAAGTTCTCAAAAGATAGGCACTTTTTTGAATGAATTTCGTTGGGGATTTTTGTTTGGCGGATCTAGCCGTTTATTGAATACTGTAAAAGAAGATACAGGTAAGGGCTGGGGATTGTTCTTGAATGGGGGATTGACTATAGATCTTGTTTCAGCGGAACGCTATCAAAAAATGACAGCAGATAGAATTAATACTCCCGTCAATCTCGGTGCAGAATTATCATTGAGAACAGTTTATAACTTCAACAAATATGCTGCTGTTACTTTTGGGCTAGATATTGGTTATATCATGAGTTTTTCTTATATGAATTTTTCAGCACCAATAATACCAGGGGTCAATATTCCAGATATGAATGATGTGCGTTTTGACCATGCTATGGTCTACGGATTAACATTAGGATTTTTATTCTAATTATTGATGAGCCTTGATAAATTCTAAGATGATATCCATTGGTGCTCCAATAATTGTATCCATAGAACCTGATATAATTTTAATATTGGCATCTTGTTTTTGTATAGCGTAAGCACCTGCAAACTTAGTAACAGAGTGGGTATTAATATACCTCGTGATTTCTTCATCCGTGATAGACAAAATCAATTCAGCACAGGTGACGCCACTTTTTTTAATGCCTTTGTATTCTATAGAATAACCAGTCCAAACAACTTGTTTTTTTTGATTGAGAAATTGTAACATCAAAAAAGCCTCTTCAAGATTTTGAGGTTTGCCTAGGTTTTTGTTTTCACAAGCAACTGTAGTATCAAAAGCACAAACAAAGTCATCGGGAAAGAGAGGGGTAATAGTTGCAGACTTTTGTTGAGCGAGCTCTTGTACCATTTTTTCTGGGGCTAAGTGAAAAAAATTATCTTCTAAAATTTTTGAGGGATAAGTTTTGAACCCTGTCCCAAAATGTCGTGCAAATAATTCTTTTCTTCCTTCAGATTCTGAAGCTAAGATGATTTCATTCATAAGATTTATCCTTTTAGATTGTTTGATAATATTATTTTCAATTAAATACTAATAAATTAGCTAAAATACCTCCATTGATTTTTTAATGTAGGTATTTTCTTTGTTTAAACGCTTTTTTAGATTATTTAAACATTTACAATATATGCAATTAAATGCTAAACACTGTTCTTTGATAGAAGACTTGCTTTTTTGCTAAAAAATGTTAATATTATATTATAGAGAAATAAAAAATATTATATTAATGAGGAGGGTATTATGCCATATCCAGTTAAACACCCAGTAAACATAGCTCTACAAATTGTAGAATTTGTGGCTCTTTTCGCTTTAGCATATGGAGTATGCTTTGTATTATTTCCCGCTTTCTATCATATGTTGTTAGATATCGCTACAATCATGGTTAATTCACAGTTGGGATATTTGTAAATTTTACAATAAAACCTCTAGGATTTTTAATAAGTTCATAATTTTCTATTTGAGCTTCTTCTAATTCTTCTTCCACGGTAATACCTTTAAGGATCAAAAAATCCTTAGCAAAAGGTGCATGCTTATCTCTCCAAAGCAAAATATTTTTGAGAGAAGCAAAAGCACGACTAACAATTAAACACTCTTCATCAAAAACAAAATTCTTTGTTAAATTCTCCACCTGAATATTCAGCTCAAACTTTGTACTACACCATGTCAAAAATGACAACTTTTTTTCTTTAATATCTGTTGCTATTAAGGTGATAGGGAGATTTTCTTGTTTGACCCAAAATCCTAAAGGAATAACAGGAAAGCCACCCCCAGATCCAATATCTATAATAGTATGATATTTAGTATCTTTGAGTAATTCACAGAGCGACAAAGAATCGGCTACATGTTCTTCCAAATTGTTGATTTCATTTTTAGAAACAAGATTGTGTGTCGTGTTCCACAAAGTTAGTTCTTGTAAGTAGTTAGATATATCCATAATTTAGATCCCTTATCTTTATTTTAAAACAGTTTGAATGTACAGTGTTTTTATGTTATAATAAATTATATATCATATTCAAAAAAAATGGTAATTATTTTTATAAATAAAAGATTTTATTAACAATCTTTTGATACCATATGGACTCTAATGTTATAATAGTATTTGAGAAAATAAATTAACAAAATTCATAAGGAGAATGTTATGAAAAAAATATTAATGATTTTATTGTTCGGTGTTGTCGCTTGTACTACAACAGAAGAAAACCGAGTGGGGAAAATGCTTACAGAGAATATTCCTAGTGATGATAAGAATGTAAGAGAAGGCAGAGCATTAGATTCTACAAAATCTGTTACAAGAGCTGAAGCTGAAGATCCTGCAGATTTCAATCTTATTGAACGTTTATATGATACTGTTTGGTTTCAAACAGAGGAAGAATTTGATGATGGAAAATTAGAAACAGAAACAGAATTTGTGATCTTTGATGATAAATCATATATAGTTGAAAGAGAAATGGAAGATGGCAAAATGGAAAAAGTGGAAGCTGATGATTTTGCAAAATTAGAATGGAAAACAGATGTCGCTCTTGCTGGTGAAACAGTAGATCTAACCACAAAAAAAACAGCAAGTCGTAATGCTTTTGTTGCAAAAAACACATCTATCGATGATGGTGAACTCGAAATGGAATACGAAGGTTATTGGTTAGTAGATGCCCATAATCTTTATATTGTTGAAGGTGATACACAGGCACAGGCAGAAAGATTGTTAAAACTTGTTATTGCAAAACCAGGTGCTGCAGAATTCTTAGATACAGAAAAATATCTTTTATCTACAAACATACAAAGATAATTATAATATCCAAATAAAAAAGACCTTCTTTTAATTAAGAGGGTCTTTTTTGATTGATACTATTATTAGTAATTATTTGTTTTCTGTTACTATTTGATTGGATTCTGTAGATTGGAATAATTTTAATAAAGTATCATTTCTTTCTTTAATTACAAAATCTAAGGCAGTTTTTCCGTCCTTATTGGTGATAGTACTATCAGCTTTATAGGATAATAATAATTTAGTTAATTTTTCAAATTCATAAAAAGTCGCAATATGCAAACTAGTCCACCCCATATTGTTTTGTCTATTGATATCTGATCCTGCTTTAATAAGCATTTCACTAGCTTCAGTTTCATTTTTATAAGCAGATAGTAATAATGCGTCATTTTGATTACTATCGGTAGTTGATAAACGCACTCTTTGTGTTAGGAAAAACTTTATATTTTCTATATCACCGACTTGACTGGCAAGCATAATAAGAGACAAGCCATCATTGTCAAGAAGATTCGGATTAGCTCCAGCCTTGACTAGTGCTTTAATAACTTTTGTATGATTTCTCATCGTAGCAAGGCTAAGGGCTGAATGACCATTGTTATCACGCATATTGAGAGAGGCTTTGTTTTTTAGCAAAATGTTGACTACTTTAAGATGTCCATTATAAGCAGATTGCATAAGAGGGCTTTGCAAGTCTATATTTAGATTATTAATCTTAGCTCCAGCTTTGAGCAAACTAGTAACAATAGCGGTAAATCCATAAGAAGCAGCATAATTTAGAGCAGATCCACCCTCATTGGTAAAATTAATATTAGCTCCATTTTTGATAAGAAGAGCTACCGTCGATGTATGACCATATAGGGAAGCAAAAATTAAGGCATTATTTTGATCG
>CAMRBT010000056.1 GCA_947040475.1 uncultured Brevinema sp. | reverse complement strand
TCTAAAGTTCCTAAAGTAATAGCTCCATTAGCCATGAATTTCATATTACCTGTACCAGAAGCTTCTTTACCTGCTGTAGATATTTGTTCACTGATATCAGCAGCTGGGAACATGTGTTCTGCGATAGATACACAATAGTTAGGAACAAATACTACTTTAATCTTGTTATTTACAAGAGGGGTATTGTTGATAACATTAGCAATATTATTAATTAATTTAATAATAGATTTCGCTTTCCAATATCCAGAAGCAGCTTTTGCACCAAAGATAAATGATCTTGGATGTATATCAAGATTAGGATTTTCTTTGAGCTGATGATAAAGAGAGATAATGTTAAGCACATTCAACAACTGTCTTTTGTACTCATGTAGTCTTTTTATTTGAATATCAAAAATAGAACTAGGATCTAACTCTACTCCTGTCCAAACTTTAACATGATCTGCTAATTTTGATTTGTTGTGGTGTTTGATATCCCACAATCTATCTAAAGTTTCTGTAGAATCTTTGAATTCGTTAAGTTTTGTTAGTTGCATGAGATCTGTATGCCAACCTGTACCTATCTTTTCGTTTAAACAGTCTGTTAAGAGAGGGTTCGCTTTGATAATCCAACGTCTTGGAGTAATTCCATTTGTTTTATTGATGAATTTTTCAGGATAAAGTTCATACCATTCTTTTAGAACATCATTTTTTAGAATACTAGTGTGAAGTTCTGCCACACCATTGACTTTGAATGATCCTACAATAGCAAGATGAGCCATTTTTATAAGACCACTATCAAGGATGGATAAACGAGAATGTTTTTGATAATCATTAGGATATTTTTTTTGTAAAGTTTGAACAAATCTTCTGTTAATTTCATCGATAATTTGATAAACACGAGGAATAGTACTACGGAACATATGAATATCCCATTTTTCTAGTGCTTCAGATAATACGGTGTGGTTAGTATAAGCAAATACTTTAGTGGTGATTGCCCATGCTCTGTCCCAATCCAACATTTTCCAGTCCATTAATAAACGCATTAATTCAGGGATAGCAACAACAGGGTGTGTGTCATTTAATTGAATAGCAGTTTTTTCTGCAAAAGCATCCCATTTGTCTTCACCATAGGTATTTGCATAAGAATTCATAATATCTTGAAGAGATGCTGAGGTGAAGAAATATTGTTGTCTTAGTCTTAATTCTTTTCCTCTAGGGCTATTATCGTTAGGGTAAAGCACACGAGAAATATTTTCTGCAGCATTTTGATTTTGAACAGCAGCTTCGTAATTACCATTATTAAATTCTGTCAAATTAAAAGGTTCTGGAGCTTGTGCTTGCCATAATCTTAGGGTGTTGATGTGATTGTTATCATATCCGATAACGGGCATATCATAAGGAATAGCGATGACAGTTTCTGCGTGATTTCTACGGAATCCTACACGTCCTGTTGATTCTATAATATTATCAACATCTCCGCCAAATTTGACGTATACGTACCATGATTCATGTCTAATTTCCCAAGAATCCCCTTTTTCTAACCAGTTATCAGGTTTTTCGATTTGGTAACCATTTTCGATTTTTTGTTCAAACATACCATATTTGTATCTAATTCCGTATCCTGTAGCAGGGTATTTGAGGGTAGCTAAAGAATCTAAAAAACAAGCTGCCAAGCGTCCTAGACCACCATTACCAAGACCAGCGTCTTTTTCTTGATCTTCGATAGCGTTTATGTCTAGATCCATTTCTTTTAGGGTTTCTAAAATATCATGGTGAAGACCAAAATTAATAAGGTTATTCCCAAAAGAACGTCCCATTAAAAATTCAGCAGAAAAATAAAACACTTGTTTTGATTCTTCTGAGATTACTTTATCTTTGGTTTTAGACCAAGACTCGGTGATGTAAGCCATAACAGTTTTACTTACGGCTTTATATAGATCATTGTTGTTAGCTTCTTTGGGTGTTTTACCTGAATTTTCTTTGACATTCGACAAAACATCTCGCTTAAAACTTTCTTTATCAAATTGATGGTCCATAGTATCTCCTTTGATATATATCTATTTTAATATATATTATTTATATTATTATATAGTTATTTATGTAATAAAGCAATAAATAATCTATAAATAGATACATTTTAAATTTTCAATTATCAATATTATACAGAAATCGTCGATACTTAAGATAAGGATTATTTTATATAATCCAAAAAATGTCTATATAAAGAATAAAAAATGAGGCAAACGTGAGAATCAATCAAGTTATTATAAAGAACAGTGGTCCTTTAAAAAACATCAATACAAAATTATCTCAAGTAACATTGGTAATTGGTGATAATGAAAGAGGAAAAACCAATTTCCTTAATTGGATCGCTAAAGGATTATTCGAAAAACCTGAACATAATAAAAATGAATCATGGACAACAACAATAGGCGGAGATGCTAATGTTCAAATGTCTGTAGATCCTTATCATCTTTATTATGATGGCGAAAGAATGCAAAATTTACTATTCGTCAAAGAAACAGATTTACTTTTTAAATATAAAACACAAGAAGAATTGTTAAAACATGAATATTGGAATAACGAAATTAATAAAATTCTTTATGGACAAGATGAGATTTCTGAACATTTACAAAAAAATCTCCTCAAAGCAATGGGTGTCGGTCAAACGGCAAAAACTTCTTGGTTAATTCAATTACATGAAGGGCTGTTCAATCTCAAAAACACACTAGAAGATTTACTTCCAGAATTTGAAAAAATTAATAGCAAAGAATATGGCTTATATCAATTAAACGATTCCATAGGTGCTATTTCAGAAGTAGAGCAAGGATTAGAATCAGACCAAAAATTATATTACTTGATGGACAAGATACAAAAAGGACAACAATATTTTGATTTCCTAAAAAAAGAAGAAGAGATACAAAAAGAAGAACAAGAAATACAGAATTTAATTCAAAGACAAGAAGATATCAAAGACACACTCAAAAACAAAGATGATGTTATTTTAGATATAGAGGACGAAATCGACGAACTATCTTTAGAAGCAATAAAATTACAAAAAAAAGAAGAAAGTGTTATCAACGAACCATATGCTGCTCATAAAGGATCTTTAGGAGATTCTATTTTAGAAGTCTGTGTAGGTGTATTGATGGTGGCTATCAGTATTTTCTTGGCTTATCAATCAATGGGTATTGCAGATTTTAATATAGTAAAGGGATTTGCTTTAATTTGTTTTGCAATAGGGATATTTTTCTTATTAAAAACATTCTTGTATAGTGTTTATGTACAACAATTATCAGATAGCACAAAAGAAAGTCCTAATTACTTTCATCAATCTATGATAGAAAAAGTCAAAAAAGATTTTTATAGGTTAAATGAAAAGTTAGATAATAAAAAAGATTTGTTAAATAAATCTAAAGAAGAAGTAGTTGAATTAAGAAAAGAAATAAAAACGCTCTTTTTAAAAACAGAAACACTCAAAAAACAACAAAGAAATAATTACAATCATGATCTTGAATTAGAAAAAATAGCACAAACGGTATTTTCTTTATACGAAACAACAGACCCTGCTCTTATCTATGAAAAAATGAATTATTGGCGTAGCTTAGTAGATCAAGAAAATCCATTCTTTGACTATGAGGGATTCCAAAAAGTTAAATATCAAAAAAATGAATTGATAGATCAGAGAAGTGATATTTCTAGTGAATATGAACGCTCAAAATCACATATAACATATACAGTTAGAGCCTTGATGGAAGAATTAAAAAATATAGATCATAAAGAAACAATAGAATATTTTTATCCTGAATTATCCAAACTTCAAATTAAAAATAAAGACCTTTCTGGCTACCATGAATTATTAGAAACAGTGGATGTATTAGTAGATCAAGTAAGTAAAGATAGATATAAATCAGAAAAGATCATGAATATTTATCATGGTATGGAATCAAATAGTGAAACATTACTAACAAAAACACTAGATTCTCCATTCTTTGAATATTTGGTGCAAAACTTTTTTGGCGGAAAATACAGACGTTTTGTGGCAGAACAAGTCCCTAAACAAGGAATAAAAATATTTGCAGAAAATGGACATGGAGAGAGATTTCCTTTAGAAACTCTTGGTAATTCTGTATATGCTCAATTTTGGTTTGTGCTTCGCTTATCATTAGCAAAAACAATTTTAAACAATCAACCAGGTATTATTTTACTAGACGATCCTTTTGGAACTTTTGATTCTATCAGAAAACAAAACTTCATAGATGTGCTTAATGCCTTAGTACATGAAGGTTGGCAAGTGATTTTAACGACGACCAACGATGAGATGATCTATAAGAATTTTGTTTCTTTATTCAGATCTGAGCTAACAATAGTGGATTTAAATAAAGACTATTACTAATAGTTTTAACTTAATAAAATAAAAATTATATAAAAAATATGAGGATAAAAGATGAAAAAAATTATACTTATCTTACTAATATTTGTTGCTAATCTAAACTATGCACAATTAACTATAGAATCTAATGAAGTAGAAACTTACTACACACAAGCCATAGATGCTCGTTTTGCTGGTGATTTACCAAAATCAAGAAACATTCTAGAAAATCTCAAAGAAAATAATTTTACTAACGAATATGTTATGAGTTTATTAGTAGAAGTTTATGGCGAATATCTTACGGATTTGATTAAAAAACAAGACTCCCAGTTATTAAAAACAGCATACCCTGGGATAAGAGATAATATTGCTGAAATTTGGGATATGTTTCCAGAATCTTCAACAATACAGGAGAATAGCTTAAAAATTGCATGGATGGTAGGCGATAAAGAAATGGGTATGATCATGGCTGATCTTACTCTTAAAGAAGACCTCTCCAATCTCACAGCAAATTATTTTGCAGGTTTGTATAGATTTACCCCTTCTACATATATTAATTCTGTTTCTTATTTTACAAGAGCTGCCTATGCTCCTTTAGAACAAGGTAAAGAACAATTTTCCTTTCAAAGCAGATTGTATTTAGGTGATATTTATTTAGAACAAAAGTTAAAACATAAAGCTTTAAAATATTATAACAAAGCCTTAGATCTTTCTACCACCCCCGAATTAATAGCTAAATTAGCAGTTTTAGAAACATATAGAATGGATTATAAATTAGCACTTTCTTTTTTTCAGAGTATTCCTTTAGCTATCATGACTCCAGAATTATTTGACACTTATATTGTGGCTTTATGGGGTGAAGGGTCAGAATCATCAAAAACGATGATGAATTTTCTCTTATCCCAAAATAAAGTCAATCCTAAATTTGCTCAAGCTCTTGTTCAAGCACAATTAGGAAGAACACAAAGAGCTTTGCGTATTTTAGATGAAGATGCTTTTGTTCAAAAAGAATTACCATTGAGTTATAATTTTATCAAATTAGAATTATTAAATCGCTTAGGACAAAAAGAAGGGCTAGATCAAACAAAAGCTGATCTTGGTAAAGCTGCCTATTATGCACAAAAAAGTCCTTTAGCAGAAGAATATCTTTTACCTTTATCTCGAACACTTGATACTAATGGAGAAATCGCTTATATTTTAGGGAAGATAGCGAGAGAAAATTTGGATATCGATCAAACAATTAAGTATTATGAAGAATCCTTATCTAAGAATAAGACCTTATATATATATTCAGAACTAATAGAAGAAAATCTTTTATTAAGAAACTTTGATCGTGTAGATACTTTAATTGTAGAAGCACAAGAAAATACTACCATAGATACAAATTGGATGATCTTTATGGATGCTTATATAGACTTTATGAAAGAAGACTATGTATCTGCAGAACAAAAAACATTAGAAATAACTAAAAAGTTATCTTATAATAATTTGGTAAATAACTTGCTAGCAAGCATCTATAGTCAACAGGAAAAATATGATGAGATGGAAGTGTTATTAGAAAATCAACTAAAATTTGACCCTTCTGATCTTACAACTAAAAATCATTTGGCATATTATTATGCTACCGTGAATAAAAATCTTGACAAAGCTCTAGTTCTATCTTTATCTACGGTAGAGGAAAAACCTGAAGAGATTGTGTTTTTAGACACCTTAGCTTGGGTTTATACGATTAAAAACAATTTGGAATCAGCACAAGAAATTTTCACCAAGATAGAAAGTAAAATAAATCCTTTGGATTCTTCTTATAGCATGATAGAAATATACGCTCATTTAGGATATTTTTATAAAAAAATAGAAAATACAGAAAAATCAAAATTATATTTTGATAAGGCATTTAAAATAAATTCACAGGATAAGTATCTAAATAAAATATACAATAAAGAATAAAAATCTAATAAGATGAGCTTTAAAAAGCTGATAATTCCAAAATTTTGGACGGCATTTTGAAAAGGTCTAGAAAAGAATTTTTTCCTCGATTAATTTTTGGCTTGTTTTTTGTCTATATATTACTTCTCGCTTTTTTCAATATTCTCATTGTTTTAAATAAGAGTAGAATTGAGTTGTTTTTGGCAGACCTTTTAGAAGCAGAAAAAGTTTCTATAGGTAATGTGTCAAATTTACCCTTAATTTTTATCAGTGGAACTGATTTTGAGATAGTGGTGAACGAGGAAATTTCTTTGCGTGTTGAAGGGGTCTATGTCCATTATCGTTTTCTTAAAATTTTAAATAAAGAATTTGAAAAAGTGCTCAAAGAAATTCAAATAGAAAATATCATTGCTCGTGGACATAACATAGGTCTTAAAGAGTATGAGGAAATATTACTGGATAAATTTGCCGATAAATTTGCTAAAAAAGATAATGACTCTCCTCCTCTAAATACAAAAGAATTACTAGAGCAATTGCAGTTTGAAGTGAAGATCAAAAATGTTTCTGTGGTCCTTAATGTGATGAAACAATTTTGGTATACCCTTGATGTTAAGGGGATTAATTTTGGCATGGAAGAGGGTGGGGTTTCTTGGAAGGCACTTATCAATGTGAATGCTAGATGGAGTAATATGCTCTTATTGGCTGATGGTCAATTTACTACGGAAGGTTCACTTAAGGAATTTCAGTCATTAGATGGTTTTGCCAATCTTAATATCAGAAATTTAAACCTTATTGGTATTCCAACTATTCGATCTAATTTTGTTATCAATAGCTTTTTCACAGAAGGAAAACCTAGGGTCACAATGAATGATGTTTATAAAACTAATAATATTATATTAAAACAGGAAAAAGATTTCTTCTTTTCTTTTAAAAGAACTTTTGCTATTAATTATGCTGATTTTGAGGAATCTACACTCTTAGATTATGTATTCAAACCAGGGACTTGGACTTTTGATTTAAATATAGAAAGGAAAAAGGATTGGATGTTAAACTTAAATTTTGGGTCTCCTCAACACCCAGAACATGGTTTAGATTTATCAATTAATTCTATAAAGCAGGATAAATTATATTCAGCAATAGTTGATTTTAACTCTCATTTTTTTGGTGCTATAAAAGCCGATTTACTAGTCCCCATTAGAAAGGGACTCTATCCTTTACCACATGGATCATTATATTTAGATAATGTTCGCTTTATTTTAAATGGATTGATTTTTTCAGGAGATGTCATTGTAGATTCTGTTCCTAATAAAAATGAAATGGATTTAACTGCTTTTGATGTAAAAATGAATGGGGGATTAATAGGGAATACTTCTGTTAAATTTGAATTTACTCCAGAGGGTGTCTTTAATATTTATCCTAAATATCTAATGGGTGCAGCCTTAGAAGTGAGTGCTTCTATAGGTAGAGTAGTCACCGTAGATTTAAAAGCATTTGATGTAGATGGTGATTTTGTTGCTCAAAATATTAAGATCCCTATTTTTGGTATTAAGGACTCCCGATACAGAGGTGAGATCAGCATGTTTAAAAAACATAGATCCCTACCGTTTTTTCTTAATGGCTATTTAAAAGGTTTTCTCGATGAAGAAGAACAAATAGATGCTATTATATCTTTAGAAGATGAAAAAATCGATATTACCCGATTTCATATTATTAATCCTGATATTTTACTAGATGGCACAGTTTTAATAGCATCAAAAATGTCTAATACTGTGGTTACTATTAATGCACAAGGTAGTTTTAATAGCAATGATCTTATTCCCATCGAGATCATTGTTGATATTCAAAAACATGATGTTACCGTATCTGGGCTTGTCGATGAACAAGTGCAGGTAAACACCCTAACAAAAGATTTGAATACAGATTTTACGGTATTATTTGACAGGTATCCTTTAAAAAAACTAGGGGTGAGTGGATTTTTAGATGCTCATTTAGTGATGGGCTTTGACGAAACATCTATTACGAGATTTTCTATACAAGAAGCTATTTGGAATGTTGGGGATAGAAAAGTCAAATTAGATTTTGACACCTCACAAAATACCAATACAGGGTTTTTAGATACTACTTACCTCAAAATAGGATTAGACAAGGATAATTTAGATGCTTATGGACATTTTTCTTTCTTAGATTCTGGGTTTTCAGGAGCATTTCGTTTTGATAGGGGTGGTAGTTTTCAATTTAAATTGGGTCGTTATGTTGTTAAATCACAGATAGATATTAAAGATCTCACTGTAAATAACATGTTAAATTTGGATGTTTTTGATAGAGCGTCTTTTTTGAGAACAGAAGAAACAGAAGCGGTTTTAGTTGACTTAAATACCAGTGTTGAAGGAATATGGTCAGACCTACTATACAAAGGCTCTCTTAGTATAGATGGAAAAGATAATGATAGTTTTCGTTTTACAGTTTCTGATTTTGCAATATCGAATACAGGCGTAGCTTTGACTAATGTGCGATTGAGACATTCTCGTATGAATTTGGATTCTGATATTTCTTTAATTAATACCAATGATAATTTACATGCACTTTTATCTGGTTCTGTTACTTTTGATAATATACTAAAAACCGATTTTAATCTTGATTATACGACGGTATCAAATCAAGGATTATTAAAGTATAAGATTCCCAATTTATATTTCTTATCTAAAAAACCAATGACACTAAGTGGTCAAGTAATCCACGATACGAATCAATATTTA
>CAMRBT010000055.1 GCA_947040475.1 uncultured Brevinema sp. | reverse complement strand
TACACAGGCGAAGACACTCTTTCCCTACACGACGCTCTTCCGATCTCTCAATAAATAATCTTATATATTATTTTTTCTGTATATGAAATACATCGGAAAGGATAGATAATAAACTAAAGTGTATTATTAAAAACATTTTATTCTTTTAAAGGGATATGGGCACTAATGTTAAGTAAAATACCAATAGCGATAGAAAGCATCAAAAAAGAAGAGCCTCCATAGCTAATAAAAGGAAGAGACACACCTGTTGGAGGAACCATACCCATATTGATCATTACATGTAGTAAAACATGAATTGCAATTAGAGTAACAAATCCAAAAGCTAAAAGTCTACCATAAGGATCTTGAGTTTTAGAAACAATCTTTAATCCAGCAATAAAAAACCAAAGATAAAGAATTAAAAGAGCTGTGCCCCCTAGTAAACCTACTTCTTCTACAATGATAGCAAAAATAAAATCAGTATGAGCTGCAGGGAGACGAGATACTTTTTGAATACTATTTCCCAATCCTACTCCAAAAAAACCACCAAAATCTAAGGCTCTGAGTGATTCTATAGATTGATACCCTATACCTCTAGGATCTTCCCAAGGATCTAGAAAGGCAAAAATCCTATCTATACGGTAATTTGAACCCCATATGGCAAAGCCAATAATAGCAGCCACTGCTATCCCTATATAAACCAGATGTTTAATGCTTGTTCCACCAGCGAAAATAATGACACCCATTATAAGAACAATAATAACACCAATCGCTAATCCAGATTGTAATAAGATGATCCCAAATACTATCCCTACAAGAATAAGAGGAGGAAATAAGCCAAACCAAAAATCAGTAACACGCTCATTCTTTTTGACAAAAATATGAGCAAGATAAATAGTCAGTGCTATTTTAGCAAATTCAGAAGGGTTAAAGGAAAAAAAACGAAAATCTATCCATCTACGAGCAAGCCCTACTTGAAGACCTACTCCTGGAAAAAACACAGCTACTAGTAAAAATAGAGATATAAAAAAAATAGGTACGACAACAACTCTCGTGATACGATAATCCATTGTAGTAAAAAATAACATAGCTATCATAGAAACAAGAGCAAAAATAAATTGTTTGAAAAAAATAGCATTAGCATCTAAACCAATAGTATTACCCGCATAACGAGAAATACTATAAATAAAAATAAGCCCAATAACGACAAAAATAAAATAAAGATATAAAATAGTTTTATCGGCTCTTTGTAAAGCAGAAAAATCGAATAATGTAGTTTGTGTAGTGTTCATATATTTTAATTAATAGAGTCAATTTGTTGTTTGATCTGATTGTATTGCTCTTGTGGTAATATTTTTTTAGATGATTCTAAAAGTTTAACTCTATATTTGTTACTTAGTGTAGGATTTTGAGTTGCATTAGCAATTTTAAACATACTTATAAGATTGGGAAGATCTTTTTCGGCAACTGTATTTAAGGAAGGAAGATACTTGTCGGCTTCTTGAGCAGTAATAACAAACAATCCAGAGTCTATTAAATCACCGTAACCACCTAGTTCTCCTAAAGTAGAAGTATGCCATTGAAAAAACGCAGGATCATTTTGGTAGAGATTCCATGCTTTATACCACAGATCAAAAAACTCTTCTTTTTGAGGAGTATTATCTAAAAAATTAATCTGATTTATTATAATTCCAAAATAAGATTGTAATAATCTAAGATCTAATTCTTGAGTATTGTTAATCATTTGAGTAGTTTTATTTCTTAGGTCTATAACATGGGGACCTGTTAATTGATCGCCTCTTTTTCTGATCTCGATTAATTGCTCAATAGACTTGTAGCTAGGATTTTTGGTAATATCTTTACGCATTGATCTCCAATGAGTCATATTATTTGTCATGGTGTCTGCATAATAATCAAATTGTTCAAAATAAATATCTGCATTTTCAGGTTCTACGATAGCTTGTTTTACGTAAGCCCATAATAAAATATTATAAGTAGACCAAGAATAAGGGGAACTTTCTAATGCGTTTTCCCAAGATTCCATAGCCATAGGCATATAATCATCTCTTATAAAATCAAAAGTCTCAGGAACATTCAAATAAAAAATACCAAGATTGTGTAAAGTGCCAGCAGAATCATAGCCAATTTTTTTGATAGTCTCAGTATATTTTATCAATTCATCCCAAAGATTAAGCATCTGTTTATCAAGTTGATCTTGTCTATTTTTAGAAGTTTCTATTCTTCGTAACATTTGCAACTCTTCAATTTGATCACTTAATAAATTAACTTGTTCATAAGAATAACTAATCACAATTTCACGGGAAAGATAATCAAAATGTTGGAGATTTTTTATTTCTTCCCAACGGATAATAAAATTATCAACAGGTTCTTTTTTAAAAGGTTTGGGATAAGATTTTAGAAAAATAATATTATTGCCTGATTGAGAAATATAACGATCTTGTTTTAGTTGATCTAACCAAAAATTAAATTCATTTTGTGTAATACCACGCCCTAATTTTTCTTGAAGATATATTTGAATTTCATCAACATCTGCAGAACCTAATGTTTCTATGTAATCGATAACAGCGTAACGGATCTCTTGTACTTTATACATCAATCCATAGTTTTTATAGTAAAAATCACCTAAAAGATGTTTATCCGCTAATTCCCAAGAAAGATAAGTAGTAGGTTTTCCAAGTGCATAAGGAACAAGATAAGGTTTTTTTTGACTTCTAATATCTACATAAAAAGGTTCTTGTCCTGTGAAAAGAGCTTCGTTGACAATAGTGGATCTTTCTTGCAAGGTTTCATAGATAACATAACGAAGATCCCCATAGATTTTTTTGAAAATATTTCCTTTTTGGTCATAAGGAAAAAGATCTTGTCTGAGTTTTTCTGCATAGGTAAAGTACAAGGATGAAAAAACCTGATTATCACCACCTTCTGTCATAAATACAGAATATTCTTCAGTAGAGGATAATAAATTTTTTCCATAATCATGATTTAACCAATTTTTACTATGGTCATTATATTTGTAATTATTGAATGCTGGAACAAGAGCTAGTACAACAACAAGAATAGCTAATATGATAGCAGAAAGTTTTTGTGTAGATGATGGAGTTTGATAATTCATAAAGAAACCTCAAATAAAGATATTAGCATAGTATAACTTATTATTCAAATTCTTGCAAACGATTTACTTATATAGTACAATAGTAGATATCTTGATTTTTTACTAAAAATAGTGTAATATAATATATATAGTCATATATTATATTATATAAGAAATTAAATATTAAAATAATTGAAAATAGGGGTTTTGGCAACTATGATAGAAATCGAGAAAGTTATTATTTTAGGGTGGGACAACTTTACTGCATCACTAGCAGAGGGGATTAAAAAAAAATATCCTATGTGCGAAGTGTTATGCACAGATCCTGCTGATGAACATATACTTCAAGCTCAACAACAAGGGCTTCTTTCTGCATTGCCTTCTCAAAAAGCTATGATTTACGAAGGTGCAGATTGTGTTTTTATCAACAAATCGTCTCAAGAAATTATTCCAACAATAACAAATATTAAGTCATTATTATCTTCAGGTACTTATGTAATGGATTTTCAACCTGTAAAATCTAAAATTTTTGAAGAAATTTCAGAATTATTAGGCTCGAGCAATCCCTATGTAAGTTGTTTTGTATTTTTGAATGAAATGCCTGATGAATTCACTGTTAGAGGGGATGTATTTAAAGATCAAATAGTTGCTGTTATCAGTGATACGAGCACTAAAATATTACAAGATGTTAGAGATTTTTGGAATATTTTAGAAGCAAAGATCGTGCCTACTTCTGCAGATTTTTTTGATGAAATTTTATCTCAAACATCTCAATCTGTATCTTTAATTTCCCATATGTTTACCCATATTTTACAAGAAGATAGTTGGGCGGATACTTTGTTTTTTGGATTTTACAACAAAGATCTTAGAAGTTTCTTAGCACCAACTTGTACCAAAAAGCAATATTCTGCACAAAGTGTTATTGATAATGCTGATAATATAAGAAGAACACTCTCTTTTATTAAAAGAGAGATTGACAAATTAGATCAAATGATAGATGATGAAGATATTGCACAATTATCTCAATATCTTATCGTGTCTCAAAATTTTAAAAATCGATTGTAATGATTACTATTAAAATAAAAAGCCTCTTATTTAATAAGAGGCTTTTTTGTGATTTTATTTTATTATACTTTTTTTGATTCAAAAAAGAGATCGCTAATAGATCTATTAGTATGGATTCGCTCTATTGCTTCTCCAAATAATTCAGCAGCACTTAATACATGAAGTTTATCACCAATAATAGCTTTTTTTTCTTCAGATATTTCTATGGTGTCTGTAACAATAATACTATCGGCACTACTTTCTTTTAATCGTGTGGGTGCTTCTTGGGAAAAAATACCATGTGATGCCATGATGTGAACGCTTTTTGCCCCTAAAACTTTTAATCTATTTGCCGCTTGACAAATAGTCCCAGCAGTATCTATCATATCATCGATAAGAATAGTGTTTTTACCGTCAATCTCACCAATTAAATTTAATATTTCAGCGTGATTTTTTTGTTCTCTTCTTTTGTCAAAAACAGCAATACCAACATTAAGGAGTTTAGCAAAATGTCTAGCTCTTTCTAATCCACCAACATCAGGAGAAACAACAACCCAATCTTCGTTTGCTTTAAGGTGTTTTTTTGCAAATTTGTGAAAGATAGCAGAGGCAAATAAATGATCTACAGGAATATCGAAAAATCCTTGGATTTGAGCAGCGTGAAGATCTAAGGTCATCACTCTATGTACACCAGCTTCTACAAGAAGATTGGCGACTAATTTGGCAGTGATAGGGACACGAGATTCAGATTTCCTTTCTTGTCGTGCATATCCATAATAAGGAATAACGGCAGTTATTTGACCTACTGAAGATCTTTTTAGGGCATCTACAATGACTAATAATTCAAAGAGATTTTTATGTCCTGGATTAGAGGTGGATTGAATAACAAAAACATCTCTTCCTCTAATATCTTCTTCGATACGAACGAAGAGTTCTTCATCAGCAAACTCAGTAATATAAGTTTCTGTCAAATGAATTCCTGTATATGAGGAAATATTTTTTGCTAATGCTATATTACTTCTTCCTGTAATCAATTTCAAGCCAGGTTTGCCACTCATAAAATTGCCTCCAAATTATATCATTATATAGTGTACATTATCATGAAGAAATTTTCAATAGAAAACAAAATAAAAGTTTTATTTATTTATTTAAAATGAAAAATTCCTACTCTTATGAGTAGGAATTGATCTGGGGTGGATGGGATCGAACCACCGAATGTCGATACCAAAAACCGATGCCTTACCACTTGGCTACACCCCAAAGCATTTATATACTTTTTTTTGATGAAAAGCTATTATTCAGCGTGATACGCTTCTAAGATAGCATTTTGCATACGATCACGAAAGTCAGAGTTAATAGGATGAGCAACATCTTTTAGTTCTCCGCTACGTGTTTTACGAGAAGGCATTGCAATAAATAGCCCTTCACGTCCGTCGATGATTTTGATATTATGTATAACAAAATTGTCATCAAAAGTAATTGATGCGTATGCTTGTAATTTGTTAGCATCGCCTTCAACTTTTTTGATACGTATATCAGTAATTTCCATAGTAGGTCTCCTTCCATATCCATAAGATAAACTCAAATAGAATGGATATAATTTCTTGAACAGAGGATAGTTTGTTCAATTTTTTTTTTGGTATGATGTAATTTTTTTGTGTTTTGATAAAAAAGAATAAAACTCGATCCACTGCCAGTCATCATGATAATATCAGGAGACAATAAACATTCTAAGCACTTTTTAAATTTATGAAGATCTTGATTTAACGTTTCTAAATTATCGTTAAATATATTATATACTGATTTATTAAGTTTGTCAAGCCCTAAGCAAGTTTTTTTTAAGAAAATTTCTTTCTGGGACTTTTTATTACTTATAAAGTGATCTTCGGTAATAATACTAAAAGCTTCTTTGGTAGATATGTGTATGTTGGGATAGATGACGACGAGACCCATCCCCTTTTTTAGAGAGCTTTTTAAAGGGGTGATGATTTCGCCTTTGCCTTCTACCAAAGCCATGTTTCCATAGAGAAAAAAAGGAACATCGCTCCCTACTTGATGAGCGATATCAACACAATCTTCTATGTTAACATTAAATCGCTGTGCCAACCATTTTAATGTAGCACCAGCATTCCCACTACCACCACCCAATCCAGCACCCATAGGCACATTTTTTTGTATCTTAATATGGTAAGTTTTTTTAATATTAAATTTTTCTTTGAACAATCTCAGAGCTTTGGTGACGGTATTGTCTTCGGGGATTGTTTCTGAATCAAGACCTGAAAATTCAACTTTATCTTCATTAGAAGAATAAATCTCAAAATCATCGCCCCAAGGAATTTCATAAAAAATACTTTCTATAAAATGATAACCATCAACAGGGTCTTTGCCTATAATATCAAGATATAAATTAATTTTTGAAGTAGAGGTGAACTGATTTAATAATAACATTATTGCTCCAAATCGTCAATAGAATATATTTTATCACATTTTTGTGCAAGATTGGTATTATGGGTTGATAAAATTAGAGTGGTATTTTGTTTTTTTGTTAATTCAAATAATAATTCTTCTAATAATTTTGCATTTTCTTTGTCGAGAGATCCTGTTGGTTCATCTGCAAAAATTATCAAAGGTTTAGTTGCTAAGGCTCTAATGAGAGAAATTCTTTGTTTTTCTCCCCCTGATAATTCATCGGGGAAATGATGAAGACGTTTTTCTAATCCAAAATAATGAAATAAGTCTAATATTTCTTGCATACTTTCTTCTGTGAATTTTTTGGAAATTCTTAGAGGTAGCAAGGTGTTATCTAAAGCATCCAAATCATTGAGCAAAAAATGATGTTGAAAGACAAAGCCAAAATTACTAGCCCTAAATAAGGCTAATTCAGTTTCATCTAGTTGATCTATGTGATAATCATTGATTAAAATACTGCCAGTATCAGCTTGATCCAATCCTGATAACAAATACAAAAGCGTTGTTTTGCCTCTGCCACTTTCTCCTACGATAGCGATAGATTCACCTTGATTGACATCGAGAAAAACATTGGCTAATACGGGAACAGTACCTTGGGGAGAATCATAGCTTTTTGATAAATTTTTTATGGCAATAATATTCATGTCTCTTCCTTATAATATTAAAAAGCTCTTTTTCTTAGTATCTCAGCAGGTTTGAAATTTTTAGAAATAGAAGCAGGGTAAATAGCTGCCAACAGAGTACAACAAATAGCAGAGAAAGCAGAAAAAAAGATATCTATTACTTGAATACGGATAGGAAATTCTTTTAGATAATAAACATTTTGATTTAAAAAATGGAATGTGCTTATTTTTTGATTGGTAAGAGTACCAAAAATAGACACTATAAAATTAATAAGAAATTCTAAACCTGAGATGATATTGTTAAAATTCCAACTCAATAATATTCCACAAATTATTCCTATACCAGAAGCTGTAAGCCCCAACAGCAATCCTGTAAACACAAAAGATTTAAAGTTTTCTTTAGGAGTCATGCCTAATGTTTTTAGGAGAGCGATCTCATCTCTTTTGTCGGTAACAAGAGCCGTCATCACGGCTAAAATCCCAAAAAAAGCAACACAGAAAAAAATTACTAATAATACTCGGATTATTTGTTTTTCGTTATCTAGAGCAAGGAGGGTATTCAGGTGAGTGATTTTCCATGTTTTGATATTAAAAGGAATATTATAATTTTGAGCTAAACTTCTAGAAACCTTTTCGGAGTCTTGATAATTTTTTATTCTTATTCCTATATAAGGAGAGTAGCCATCAAAATCAAAAATTTCACTAGCATCATCAAAAGAAATAAAAGCCAATCCTTTATCTAATAGACCGTCGTTAGCAGTGAATATTCCTGAGACTTTAAAACGATAGGTGATAGTCCCCAAGACCTCATCAAAAGTAAGAATTTCTACGGTATCTCCTATAAAGATAGCCATGCCCTTGGAAAGAGCTTCTCCAATAGTAATCGTTCGAGGATTGTCAAAACTCCATTCCCCTTTGAGTAATCGAAAATAAGTATTAAAAGTCCTATCTTTGACAAATTCTTGAGGGTATCCTTTTAGGACTATTCCTGTTGTTTCCCCATAAGATTTGAGTAAGGCTTCGTCTTGAGAGTAAGGATATGCGGAAGTTACTTCAGGGTGAGATTTTACATTTTGTATAATTTCTTGATAAGCTGGAATACCTTTGCCAATAGAGATAATAGATAAATGAGAATCTGATTCGGCAAGCCTTTGTAAATAATTATGATGCAATCCATTCGCTAAAGATAAAATCAAGATAGATGCTGATACGCCTAAGACAATAGAAAAGAATGCTAATCTAGGAAGCAACACCACTCCCGGTGAATTAGATTTGGGGAGCAATCTTCTAAAAGCAAGATACAAAGGAAGAGACATATAGTCTTGTAAGGTGAATTTTATTTTATTTTTCATATATTAAGTATAGTACAATTTTTTATTTTACTCAAAAATTTCCCTTATGCTAATATTGTGATTATATTTGATTTATACTTTTAATGAGGGGATAGATATGGCAATCTTATTTCTTGTTTTGCTAACATTTTTTCATATCCCAGTTTTTTCTGTAGTAGGAAAACATAATATCACCTTTAGTATGGGTGGTGGATTTGATTCTATGAATATAACAGATGTTCAGTTACTCAATTCTAATACTATTCAAGAATATAGTGATAAATTATTTGGAGGTGGTTTTGAGGTAGAGCTAGGTTATTCAAATTATCGTATTAAAAATAATAGAATGATTTATGGTATTGATACCAGAGTAACTGTATCCATGGCTTTTTTGGACTCAAACAATAAGGATCATAGTATAATATCTTTTAATAAAATATATACCATTGTAGGGTATATGGGCGTTACACTCCAACTCGGCTATCAATTTTCTCGTTTTAAATTTTTAGCAGATGTTTTAGGCTTTAATGTGGGAGGAGGAGCTTTGATGGAATATAGTAATAAAATATCATCGGCTAATAAAATAGGAAATAGTTTTTTGATAGGCCTAAATTTACCAGGAGGATTCCAA
>CAMRBT010000054.1 GCA_947040475.1 uncultured Brevinema sp. | reverse complement strand
CCTGCACTTGGTGGAGGAGAGATGATTTTCATATCTTTCATGGATTCTATAAGTCTTGAAGCTCTATTGTACCCAACTCTAAAACGACGCTGAATACCAGAAGCTGAGATTTCCCCATTATCTACTGCATAGCGAAGCACTTCTTCAAATAAAGGATCACTCATCGCATCAGTACGAGAACCATCAGAGCTGCTTTCTTCTTGCTTTGCTAAGACTTCAGAAAAGTCAATCGCATAGTCTGGTGGTCCATTTTTTTTGATAGTGTTTACGGCTCTAGCAACATCTTCACTTGAAGCATAAGGAGATTGAATACGTACAGGATCCATATAATTAGGAGACATAAAGAGCATATCACCTCTACCCAGAAGTGTTTCAGCACCATTTCTATCGATAATTGTTCTTGAATCAATTTTTGAACTTACTCTAAAAGCGATTCTACTTGGGAAGTTAGCTTTAATGATCCCCGTAACTACATCAACAGAAGGTCTTTGAGTCGCTAATACTAGATGTATTCCCACAGCTCTTGACATAGATGCCAAACGAGAAATATGTTTTTCTGTGTCTTTTGGAGCTCTGAGCATGAGATTTGCAAATTCATCAACAATCACAACAATATAAGGTAATTTTTCGTAACCTTGATCGCCTGTAGGAGAATTCTTACCCAAATTTTTATATTCTTTTATATTACGAACACTTAATTCTGATAACATTTTATATCTTCTATCCATTTCTTGGACAGTCCATTCTAAAGCTGCCATTGCTTCTTCAGGCTTGGTAATAATAGGAGCTAAGAGATGAGGAATACCACCATATAATTCTAATTCTACCATTTTTGGATCTATCATAATAAATTTAAGATCTTCAGCAGATAATTTGAATAACAATCCCATGATTAAAGCATTAACATAAACACTCTTACCACTACCTGTTGTACCAGCAATTAATAAGTGAGGAGTTGTCGCCAAATCACTGACAATTTCTTTTCCGCCTACATCTATTCCCAAAATCAATGGTAATTCTGCTTCAGATTCTTCAAAAAGATTGCTTTCAATTTGTTCTCTCAATAAGAAATTACGACGAACTTTGTTAGGGACTTCTATCCCAATAAGACTGCGTCCTTCAACAGGGCTGATAATACGAAGATTAGATGTTCCTGCTTGCAATGCCAAATCATCTTGTAAATTCAAAATAGTTCTTAATTTTAATCCTGATGGTGGCTCAAGCTCAAAACGAGTAATCGTAGGACCTCTATTAAAATCTACCACTTGCATATTGATGTTAAAACTTTCGTAGGTGTCTTCTATCATTTTCATAGTGGTTTCTACTTCTTCATCTTCTTCGGCTTTAGAAATCACATCTGTATTAGGTTCAAGATCTTCTATCTTAGGGAAAATTGCCTCTTTAGGTGGTTCTTGTGTAACTATAGGGTAGTCTATAGTTTTAATTAAATGGGTATCTGTTGTTATTGAAGGCATCAATAAAGATTCAGGAGTATCCAAATCCACAATATCTTGATCTATAGCATTTTGTTCTATTTCATAAATTTCATTAACATCCATAGATAGAGTTTTTTCTTCATTATTAAGGATCATCTCTTTTTGATCTTGACCTATATTCAACATTTCCTCGCTGATAGATTCTGGCATGATTAATTCTTCGTTTGTAGGAGTAATTTCTTCTTCTATGAGGACATCATCAATAATAGATTCCTCAACAAGCATAGGCTCTTCTAAAGCTATATCATTATTCATAAGCTCTGTATTTTTTGATTCTAGTGAATCTTGTGCGAATATCTCTTCTGGTACTATTGTTTCTTGTACAGACATTTTTTCTAGTTCTGCTATTTTTGAAGTTGCTTCAGGAGTAATACGATTATTTGAAACTTTGTCTTCGCTAATATTACGAATTGTGAATTCAGGTTCTCTGTCTGAATCTTCTGAAGAAAAACTAAATGCTATTTCTTCCAAAGGTTTAGGCATATATGCAGAATATTCTTCCATAGGATTTAATTTTAAGAGATTGTTTACGGGATCACTGTCATCCTCATTCATACTAATAACAAACTCTGGATCTTTTTCTAATTCTGAAGTAAAGCTATAGGCTACCTCTTCCAAAGGCTCATCTGATAATAAAGATAACTCTTCTACCTCTGTTAATTCTGCAAAGTCTTCAACTTCTGCAGGCTCTGTCAATTTTTCAATATTGTTGATCTCATTTTTTGGTTCATTTTTTGGTTCATTTTTTTGTGTAATAATATCTTTAAATTGTAGAACAGTACCATCTTTACTAAAGTCGCTGAATTCAATATCACTAATGTCATTAATATCATTTTTTGGTTCATCTTTTTGTTCGGCAACATCTTGATATTTTAAGAAGCTTTCTTCTTTGTCAAAGTTATTAAAATAAATATTATTAATATCATCAATATTGTTAATATCATTACCTGGTTGATTTCTTTGTTCTTCTAGGTTTTTAAAATGTAGAATGGTTTCTTCTTTGTCGAAGTCTTTAAAATCAACATTCCATTTACTATTAGCACCAGGCACAAAATCTTTTTTAGCCCATTCTTTAATATCTGGGAATTCAATTTCTCCTAAATTTAATTGCATAAGAGAAACTAAATTTGGAATATCAAACCCTTCTCTTATTTTGCTAAAATCTATAGAGTCCATAGAGTCCTCTTCTACAGGGTCTATATTCAATAAGGAATCGATATTTTCCGCATTAGGAATCATAAACTCTTGTATAAGCTTTTCTGAATCGATATTATTTTCTGATATAAAAGAAGTTTCTTTTATAGGGTCTCCCAAAGGATCAAATGCTGGTTCTGAATCAGATAAATTATGAGCCATTAAAAAGCTATTGTCAGATATATTTTGAGAAACAGTATCGAGCACATTAGATTCTTTTTTTAATGCTAAGATTTCCTTTTCAACATCTTGAAGAACAAAATTAGATATTGCTGGTGTTGGTTCTTCATTTGAAAACACTGTAGGTTTTTCTTGGTCTTGCGTTTTATAAAATGCATCTGCTAATTGTTGTTGCTTTTTTTGTAGTCTTTCTTTTAAGGAATCGCTAGATTCTTGCTGTTTTTTCATGGTTCTTTCAATTCCACTCAACAACATTTTTTCAGAGTCTGATATTTCTATAATACCATTATCTATCGTATTGCTAGGTGAAATATCAAAATGTTCCAAAGAGAAATTTGATACTTCTTCTCCATCATCATCCAATTCATTCAAGATAATAGGGGTGTCCGTTAAGAAGCCACTGACAGGAGGGAAGTTGGAAGTATGCTGAGGGATTACAGGAGGCTCTGCATTAAACACCATTTCAGCTGATTCATTTATAAGATCATGAACTGATATCTCATCATCTATATCTGCATCTCTATTCTTATTTGAAGTATTAGCAGTAGTATTTGTCATGAAATCAGTATTAAAACCGTTGTCATTTTCATCGGATGGAATTTGAGTTTCTGAAACTTCATTCACTTCGCCTACGATTCCATCAGAAAAAGATAATCTTTTGCCACTTGGTTGATTACGGATAAAGCTTGATAAAGGTACTCCAGACTCTCTCACCCATTCACTTGTAGGTGACATAGATTCAAAAGATTGGTCTAATTCGTCAAGCCCCTCAGTGATATTTTGAACATCTTCAATTAAAGTTGAAGGCTCTAAAGCTTCTAATGATCTTGATTTTAGAAAATTATTTTCTTCTATTCTGTCATAAAAAGAGCTGTTTCCTCTTAAATAAGGAGCAAGAAGGTCGACTTCTACTTCTCTAAGTACTATTTCTTTTTCTTTTTCTGTTCCTAGAGGTTTTTTACAAATAAACACGGGGGGGGTAAGCTCTGAAGACTCACTCTCTTCAATTTCTTGTAAAAAACTTGGTAATTGAGATTCGTATCTAAAATTACTCGGTTCTAAGTCTTCTGTTAGGGTGTCCACTGCTCCATAATGCATATCTTTATTTTGAGTAGCATAATATTGTTGAGGCATTTCTTCTACTCTCTCATTAATAGGAATTCGTAATTCTGAATTATCAAGATTTTCTTGAGGAGAATCATCTCTATATTCACCATATTGCTCTGTTACCAATACAGGTTGAGATGCTTTTTCTAAAGAATTTATTATTCTTGCTAATTGTTCAAAAGGATAAGGCCACATTTTTGCTAGCAATGCTATTAATAAAGTTAAAACAATAGGAATCATTATAAAGCTAGGAATAACATTTGTTATTATATATCCTATCAAAGCTCCAAAAACCCCTCCCGTAAGAAAAGAAAAATTAGAAGTAAATAAAGAAAAAAGTGTGGAACATAAAAGGGCTATACCATGAGCAAGAGTAAAACGAATTAATAAATCTTGAGGAGTAATTCCCACTAAAATATGCATTCCTATCAATAAAGAAAATAAGACCCATATCCAAGAAGAATAGCCATAAAAAAATACAAAAGGAGAAGCTATCTGCACTCCTAAAGCACCTAACACATTCGTATATGATGAGTTTAGAGCTGTCGTATAAAACGCTAGATCATTGGGAGAGAATCTCACTAGAGAGATCATTAATAAGAGAGAAAATAACATTAAAGCGTAAGAGATTACAACTTTTAAAATACCTTTGAACATTGATATACCTACAACTTTATAAAATAACAAATAGAAGCACTGCCCCTATTATAAAACAATACACAGAAAATAAAAACAATTTACCATGCTTTAATATACTAATTAAAAATTTAAGTGAGAGTAATCCCACTATAAAAGATACAACAAATCCAATAAACAAATAAGTAAAGGATATTGTTGAGTCACCAACTTTTATGTAATCTAATATCTCTAACAACAATGCCCCAAAAATTGCTACAAAAGAAGCTAAAAAAGAAAGCTTTCCTGCAAAAGTAGGTGTTGCTCCTAAAAACAATGCCATAGCAATAGTAGATCCAGATCTTGAAATACCTGGAAGGAGTGCTACACTCTGAGCAAGTCCCACTAAAAAAGCATCTTTATAAGTAAAAGTCGTAAGATCTAATTTTTTTGAAACAACAAATTTGGTAGCATATAAAATAACAGCCGTAACCATCCAAGCAATACTTATTACTAATAAGTTTGATCCTAAGGATTCTACAGATTTTTTTAAAGTTATTCCTACAATACCTGTCGGAATAGATACCATAATAATTAATTGTACCCATTTAATCGCATTTTTTGCTTGTTCTGTATCTTTTTTTGTGACAAAATCCCACAATCCTAAGATAATACCATAAATATCTTGCCTAAAATAAAAAATAGCTGCACAAGCAGTACCCGCATGTAAGACTAAAAAATATAGCAATAAATTCTGTTGGTCAAAAGAAACAATATAGGCTAAAACGTTTAGGTGACCGGAACTAGATACAGGTAAAAACTCTGTAATGCCTTGTATAATGGCTAAAAAAATCAACTGTAATAACATAAAACCTCGATTATTATAAAATAAAAAAATTATCCTTATATATATTTTCGTACTTTATTCATTTTTTTAAAGAATAAAGGGTCTCTTTTTTGAAAAAAAAACATATCTACGTTACAATGTATATATATTACAATAAATAATTACATTTATTTTGTAAGCAAGGAGATCCGTTTTGAGTGAAAAACCACAAGTTACTTTCTTTTCTAAAAATATTATTACTTGTCCCGCTTGTCAAACTAAATTTCAAAAAGAAGAGCTACAAACAGGACGAGGTCGTCTCAACGCAGGAGATCTCACCCTTGAACTAAGACGCATGTACATACCTACTCAAAAATATGGAATCATAAACCCTATGATTTATCCCATTGTTGTGTGTCCCTCTTGTCTTTTTGCTGGTTTGTCGAGTGATTTAAAAAAGGTTCTGCCTGCAACGGTACCAGAAATTCAAGCAGAAGAAGAAAATAGAGATAAATTATTAACAGATATTTTTGGAGAAAAAATTGATTTTACTACCTATAGAGATACTGTCGAAGGATTAGCTGCTTATATTTTGGCATTTGCTAGTACGATACATCTTCCCAAAGAATCCTCTCCAACAGCAAGGCGTGGATTGTATGCTTTAAGAGCTGCTTGGTTAGCAGATGATCTTTATCAAAAAGATAAACTAAAACATTTTAAAGAATTAAGAGATTCTCTCTACTATCAATCCTATATTAATTATACAGATTGTCTCACTAGACAATATACTCACCAAGAATCCTTTGATGGATTTGTATGGATGGGACCCGACGTAGACACAAACTTTGGATACGATGGTCTTTTATATATGATTGCTTATCTATCTATGAAACATGTTCATTTATTAGATCCTCAAGAGCAAATTGTTAAAGTTGGAACTCTAAAGCGTGTGCTGTCAAAAATATTTGGTGTTGGTAAATCTACCAAAAATAAGCCCCAAGTACTTGTTACGAACTCAAAAAATTTATATACAAAAGCAACTAAGTTATTAGAAAAACTAGCAACCAGTGGTTTTGATACTAGTGTTGCTGATGATATCGAAAATCAAGAAGATGAGGAATCATGAGAATCATAAAATATATTTTTTTATCGCTAATCGTTTTTTTTCCAAGCCTTTATTTTTCTCAAACTAGTGATTCTGTAAATACCCAACTAGCACAAGTGCAAGAATATATTGCAGATAAAAATTATGCACAAGGAATTTCTAGCTTAACCCTCTTACTTAAAGAAAACCCTAATGATAATAATATTTATAGAGCATATGCAGAGTTGTTGTTGTCTTTTAATCAATTTGACAATGCTATTACTAATATACAAAAAGCTATCTTATTATCTAAAGAAAATCCCAGCAATCATGTAGTTGCAGGAAATATCTATAGAGTGCAAAAAAAATACACTAATGCTCAAGACGCCTATGCCTATGCTATTAAATTAGCCCCTAACATGGGAGAAGCGTACTCTGAATTTGCTTTATTAAATCTTCAATATTATTTTATGCAAGATGCAGAGCGATTAGCAGAATTAGCCTATCATTATAGTCCTAATTCTTGGCAAAATATTATCCTAAGAGCTAAAATTGCCCAACAAAATCGTAACTCTGCTTTATCACAAAAAATATTTTTGGAAGGGATTAGAAATTTTCCTTATAATGAATCTTTACTTGATGCCTTTGCTGATTTTTATATTTCTGATAAAAAACCAAATAAAGCTATTGTTATCTTAGAAGAAGCTAATGCTCGTTTTGGCAATTCTATTATGAGAAATAGGTTGCTTGGAGATTTATCATTCTTACAAAATAACTACCCAAAAGCATTGAAATATTACGACATGGCAGATCAAACACTTTCTGAATTACCTATAAAAAATACGGCATTATTAAAATGGAAATTACATAATTTATATGCTATTGCTGGTAATATCGATAAATCTAATGAGTTTTTACAACAAGCTTTTGAATTAGAGCCTACTAATCAATTATATATATCCTCTTTTTATAATTATTTATTGTCTACTGATAATAAAGCTTTAAAATTAAAGCTAGCTAAACATCTTGAAGTTTTAGCTGACAGAGAGCGTCAAAAAGGAGTTGGTTATTATAGACTTTCTCTTTTACAAAAAATAGTTGAATTAGATCCTTCTAATAGTAAAGCGCGAAATAGTCTAATTAATTATGCAAAACTACAAAACAATCAACATGCGATTAATTTACTTATTATGGACGGGGCTGCTCAAGATTCAGGTAATGCTATGCTATCTAAGACCATAGCTTTACGTAATTATCTCACTAAAACCAAAAGATTAGACACTAGTAAAAGACTATTATATCAATATACAAATAAAATGTATATTAAAGATGGTTCTGGTAGAATTGGGCCTTCTATACAAAAAGAAATAAAAGAGTTAGAATATTTTTACCCTGATATGAATTTTGTAGTAGAACTAGAAAAAGAATTTGTTCAAGAAAGTCGAACTATCTTTCAACGAAATACTGATTATAACACTATTACCAGTATGGTGATTGATCAAGATAATTCCGTATTGAATATCGAAATATTTGATAAAACAGGCTTGCTAATTGATAGAATTAAACATGCTTTCACCACAGAACGATTGACAGAAAATCTAATCAACTTAATTGTAAAAGCTTCTCAAGATCTACCTACTATTGGTTATATAAACAAACGCTTAGCAGACTCTAGTTTTGAGATTAGTTTGGGTACTGCTCATAATTTAACTGCAGAGTCAACTGTCGCTATTCTTGATAAAAACTTTACTCCTCTGACTACAGCAACAGTTACTGCTATCACCCCCTACACCGCTACCATAAAACAAAATGCTACCCCTTTATCAATTATTGATATCAAGTCTGCTTTTATTGTACCTATAGAGTTTGTACCCTCTTTGAATACCAATGATCCTAAAAAGAAGAAAACAGTTATTCTATCTACAAATATTATTAAAAATATTGATCAGATTAGTCAAATTCGCCACACAAATACTGTGGATTTTTCACAATCTGAAAGTAATTAAGAGGTATATATGTCCTATTCAGGTAAAAAATTTATCGTTATCGGTGCAGGTGAATTACAAATCCCTCTTATCAAAGCTGCCAAAAATATTGGATTGACCGTAATCGCTACTGATCAAAACCCTAAGGCTTTAGGCTTTGAGTTTGCTGATGATTTTATTATTGCAGATACGATGAATGCTCAAGAAAGTTTAAAAAAAATCCAAGAATATGTAAGCCTAAAAGGTGCTATCCATGGAGTTGCAACGGCTGGTACTGATGCTTCTTATACGGTAGCCACTATTGCTCATCATTTTAATTTATCAGGACATCACCCTGATGCAGCCTTAAATGCTAGTGACAAAGCTTTAATGCGTAAGGCATTCGAGAAGGCTGGCGTTCCTATTCCTTTATACAAAACAATCAGCAATCTAGAAGAGGCTTTATCTTTTTTTGAAGAATTAAATCATATTTGTGTGGTTAAACCTACCAGAAATATGGGAGCAAGAGGGGTTTCTCTTGTTAAATCTATAGAAGAACTAACTACTGCCATCACTCTGGCTCAAGAAAATAATAGAGATTTTCCAGAAATTCTTATAGAAGAATATATTGATGCTCATGAATTAAGTATTGACGCATTAATTAATGATGGGATTGTTACTATCACAGGAATTGCTGATAGAATCATAGAGTACCCTCCTTATTTTGTGGAAACAGGACATATCTTACCATCAAGCTTAGATAATGAATGGTTAGAAAGAGCTGTCCTTACTTTTA
>CAMRBT010000053.1 GCA_947040475.1 uncultured Brevinema sp. | reverse complement strand
AATTCATATTTTTCGGATAAAATTCCAATATCTCTCGCCATCGTAGAAACTTTACATGATGAGTAGATAATTTTCTTCGGTGCATAATCTAGTAATAATTCTCTAGTCGCATCATCCATACCTGCACGAGGTGGATCTACAATAATAACATCGGCTGGACCTATCTGCTTGAGACATTCTCCAGCATCGCCGAGCATAAATTCGACATTAGAGGTGATATTATTAATTTCTTTGTTGTGGTTAGCATCTAACACGGAAGATTTGGCTATCTCTACCCCTATTGTTTCTTTAGCATGAGCTGAAACGAATAAAGTAATCAAGCCTATTCCACAATAGAGATCAACAATTTTTTCACTTTTTTCTTGATCTAAGAAACTAATGATTTTTTCTATCCAAAAAGGAACAAGATAAGGATTCACTTGGAAGAAACTATCTTTTGAAATTTTGAATTTGATTGATTGGTTCGCAGCTGTGATTGTTTCGTATACTGCGACTTCTTCGTATTCTTTAGACGGCACCCAATAAACACCAATTTCATCAGTGGTGGTCGCACGCACTTTGAAATTATGTTTTGGGAAGGGATATTCTTCTAAGTTTTCTAAATGTTGAGTTTTCATAGAATTTAATGCTGTCGAAATAATAGGCATTTCTAAAGCACATTTTTTAATATCCACTATTGATTTGGAATCTTTACGAAAAAATCCTACAAGTTCACGTCTTGGATTTACTTTATAAGTCATATTGTTACGATATTCAAATTCTTTAGGAGATCTTAAAATACCCGTAAGAGGAAAATTAATATTGCCAATACGTTGAAAACTTTCTTCTACTAATTTTTGTTTGATTTCTAGTTGATTATCATAATCTAACATTTGATAATCACAGCCACCACACATACTAAAGTATTCGCAGACAGGCTCTTTTCGTAGAGGTGATTTTTCTATAATTTCCAGAGGATCTGCCATAGCATAATCAGTAGCTTCTTTATAAATTTTAACTTTAACTAGTTCGCCTGGCAATACATAACGAACAAATAATACTTTTCCTGTAGAATCGTAAGCTAAGGAAGGTCCTTCGCCTGCAAATTTTTCAATACGGACAATTTCTTCTCTTTCTACAGCTTTTAATTTTCGAGATTCTTTTCCACTAAATTCCATTTATTCAGCCTTATTATTATTTTCAGTTTTCTTTTTCATTGTTTTTTTAATGATAACTTCATTTACTCTTCGCCCTTGAAGAGATACTATCTCAAAATACCATGGTTTTTTGAATACAATATCACCAACTTTTGGCATTCTACCTAATTCTTCCATCATAAAACCACTTAAAGTTTTAGAATCTATATCAAAAAAATCTAATTTTAATTCTTCAAAAAGATCATCGATATCACAAAGACCATTGGCTGTAACAGTGCCATCAGCTAATATCTTGAAATCAATTTCACCCTCATCAACCACTTCACCTACGATTTCTGAAATAATATCTTCTACTCTTAGTACGCCTACTACCCCACCATATTCATCTGCCACAAAAGCCAAAGGCATATTTTGTCTTTGCATTTGAACAAGGACTTTTTCGAGATAGGCAGTTTCTGGCACAAAAAATGCTTCTTGTATATATCGATCAACAGTATCTTTTGGATCGGCACTAATAAGATCTTTTGCTCTTACTCTACCAATGGGCTCGTCAATTCTAGATTTATATACAGGTAAAATTGAGATTTTATTTTTTTTCATAATATCTAAAGTGCTCAACACTGTTTGATTTTGTTCAATACAGACTAATTGGGAAAGTGGAGTCATTGCTTCACTTGCTTGCACTTCTCTAAATTCTAGAGTATTATTAATAAAGACTCTTTCTCTTTCGTTCATAGCTCCATTTTTTAAAGAAATATCAAGAAAATCGCCAAATTCATGTTGTCCAAACAAGCCACTTGCTTCTTCGTATTTGACTCTAAAAATAAATAAAATAACTCTCGTAAGTATTCTCACTAGAAAAGTAATAGGATACATAATAATATAAATGATAATCCAAGATCCTGCCAAGGCATAAGAGAAGGCATCTGCAAAAGCATGAAATATAGCTTTTGGCAATACTTCACCCAATACTAAAGCAAAAGGAGTCGCCGTCATCATTGTCAAAATCACCGCAAAAGATGATGGAATATTCATTGCTTCTATAAAGAATTTATTTAGATAGAGAGTACCTAAAATCAAGGTAATATTATTCAAAATAACAATAGATGTAAGAAATTGAGATGAATTTTTTACTAAAAACATTAGTATTTTTGCAGAAAGAAATCCTTTGCCTTGTTTTGCATATAAGAGTATTCTATTAAGGGATAAAAAGGCAGTTTCCGAACCTCCAAAATAACCACTTAAAAACATGTTGAACAAAGATAATCCCATATATTGAAGGGCTAAAAGCCAATCTATTTGTGCTATAAATTGTTCCATTATTTCACTCTTACTAATAAACTTTCAATACGGGTACTTGTTCTTTCTCTAATACTAATACTAATATCGTTGATTTCGATATTATAAAAGAGGGGAGGAATACTACCATGTTGTTCTATCATATAACCCGCCATTGTTGAATATTCTTCACTCATTAAATTAAGTTCAAATTTTTCATTAAAACTAGAAATAGAGACATCAGCTTTTACGATATAACAATTAGGAAGCGCTTGTACAATGTCAGTATTAATATCAAAGTCCTCATCTACGACTTCTCCAACTAACTCAGCTAAAATATCACTTAAAGTGACTATTCCTAGACATTCTCCATATTCTTCGGTAATACCTGCGATACGAATATTTCTTGATTTAAAATCTTCTAATAAACTTTCTAGTGTTTTTGATTCAGGAACAAAGTATAAAGGTCTCATAAATTGATCTACTGTTTTTTTGGATTCTTCTTCATCATCAAAATAAATTCCTATATCTTCAAAGTGTAAAATCCCAATGATATGATTATCCTGTTCTTTATAGATAGGAATTTTACTATGTTGCTCTATCGTTAATTCTTCTTTTAATTCGGCAATAGTCATACCCATTTCTACAGAGAATACTTCAGGTCTAGGGGTCATTACTGCTGTAACTTTACGATCAGCTAAAGACAAAATACGAGCTATTAATAATTTTTCTGAACTTTGGAGAAAATCTCCCTGAGATACAACTGTATATAAAGCTATACGCCTGTCATCTTTAGTTTCTTTATCTTGAATATAACGAGAAATATATTGGGCAATTTTATCTGACCAACGTAATAAAGGAGTGGACACTTTTAAGAAGAATTTAATGACATCACCAACAGGATTAATGATGACAGGTACTATTTTTAGAGCATAAGCAGAAGCTATTGATTTGGGTAAGATTTCTCCAAAAACAATCACAATACCCGAAACAAACATTGCTGATTCTACTAGAGAAAAAGTATAACCTAATTCTTTAAAAAAGTTTTCTAAGGTAAGTGCAATTAAAATATTGGTGATACTATTAGCATTAAGCAAAGAAACTAATAATAGGGTCATTTCTTTAAGAAGTCGTCTCACACCTTTTGCATGATGGGGAGAAAGCCGTCGAATTTTTATCTCATCCATAGAACAAACAGCTGTTTCAGAGCCAGAAAAAAATGCTGAAGTCGCAATCAAGATTATTGATATTATTAAATATATCAGAGCCGAAAGACTCATACGCTACTCTCCTAAAGAATCACTAAAAACTAAATTATACTAATTTTAATACATCATTGACATGTTCGATAATGATATTGTGAGTATCATCAGACATAAATGGATGTATAGGTAAACTTAACACTTTGCTTGACATATCTTCTGCCACAGGTAAAGATCCTTCTTTGAGTCCTAAATACGCCAAAGCGGGTTGTAAATGCAAAGGTCTCGCATAATGAATAGCAGTAGGAACACCTCTTTCTTGGAGTAATTCTTTGACTTGATCTCTTTTTTCTACTTTTAATGTATACTGAGCCCAAGCATGTCTGTCAGTAAATGTTTCTCTTTTTAATGGGATCGCTTTAGGACTAGTGAACGCATTTGAGTATCCCAAAGCAATCTCTTCACGTCTTTGTAATTCTTGTTCATAATGTGGTAATTTTGCCATTAACACAGCCGCTTTCATCGTATCAAAGCGAGCATTAACCCCTACATATTGATGGCTATAACGTTCTGATTGTCCTTGGTTAAGAATACTAGCACATTTTGCAGCAAAATCAGCGTCTTTAAAAAACATCATTCCACCATCGCCATAAGTACCTAAAGGCTTAGCTGGGAAGAAAGAAGTAGAACTAATTTCTGCAACACCACCAGATTTTTTACCTTTATAAATAGCTCCAAAACTTTGAGCTGCATCTTCTAAATGGAAGATATTATGTTTTTTTGCAATTTCATTAATTTTATCAAGATCAGGCGTTTGACCAAATAAAGAAACAGAAATTATTCCCTTAGTACGAGGAGTAATAGCTTGTTCTATTTTAGAGATATCTATATTACAAGTGTCCGAATCAATATCAACAAAAACAGGTTTTAATTTTAAGAAAGAAACAATTTCAGCTGTCGCAAAAAAAGTGAAAGGTGTAGTAATAATTTCGTCACCCTCTTTTAGATCCATCGCATATAAAGGTATCATCAAAGCGTCTGTCCCAGATGACACAGCAAGAGCATGAGTACCTGTAAAGTTACTCATCCATTCTTCTAATTCTTTTACATCTTTCCCCATGACAAAATCATTACGCTTTAACACGTTAGAGATTCTTTCATCAATTTCAGTTTTGTAAGCTTGATATTGAGCTTGTAAGTCAATAAATGGTATCATATTACCCTCTATATATTTAAATTTTTATATTTCAGCTATCTTTTAACCACGTAATAATAAACTTGGTTTTGCTTTTACACGTTCTGTCGTTTCTTCTAAATTTGTGATAATAGTTCTAATACTATGAGTCATTTTAGGATCTTTAAGAATAGATAAAGGGGCATTTTTAGAGTTAATATCTTTAAGAAATAAATCCAAATTACCCAAGCTACGTTTAACATCTGTTAGCATTACTTTAAAATCTTGATCGCTTACTGTTGCTAATTTTCTATCAATGTTAGCCATGGTAGAATTAAGGTGTTTTGATGCAGCTGCTACATTTACCAAAGTTATATCAATATTAGTTTGATTTTCATCAAGAATAGTATTTGCCTTATTAAGAATATCATTTACAGATCCCATAATTCCAGAAATCCCTACAGCCATTCCTTCATCAGTACCAGAGTTAAAGGCATCACCAAACATCCCAAGAATAGAATTTATAGATAAAGGCTCTACTCCTTGAAGAATAGTGTCTCTTTCTATGAATGGTTCTAAGCCTGTATAATTTTCGACAGCTAGATATTTTCCACCAACAAAACTGGTAGAAAAAATTTCAAAACTAGCTTCTTGATTGATTTTGTATTTTTTATCAATTAATACTTTGACTATTAAGGCAGGGCCGTCTAATTCTATTGTTTCAACTTGTCCTATGTTTTTTCCTGATCCAACAACAACTTTAGATCCAGGGACTAATCCATCTAACTCGTTAAATTTAATATATATAGCATATCCACCCTTTAATCTGTTTACAAGTTTATCGGCAAAAACAACACTTACAAGTATACCCAACAAACCTATAGCCATAAAAGTGCCTATAAGCACATAATTAGGTTGTTTACGAATTGTATGAGGCATGAATTCTCCTTGCTTTTTATTTTTATTACTCATTTACTTATTTATTAATCAGACATAGGACCATGTGGATTTCCTTGTAAGAATTGAATCATATAAGGATCTGTCGTATTTTCCAAGTCTTTTACTGTTCCTGTGAAAATAATTTGACCTTTATATAATAACACTATTCTATCAGCCACACGCTTTGCACTTGCCATATCATGAGTGACAACAATAAATGTCGTTCCCAGTTTTTGTTTTACATTAATAATTAATTCATCAACTAAAGCTGTCATAATAGGATCTAATCCTGTAGTTGGTTCGTCAAATAATAGGATATGGGGCTTAGCTACTATTGCTCTCGCTAAGGCAGCTCTTTTACGCATACCACCAGATAATTCTGAGGGTGATGTGTTTTGCAATCCTTCTAGACCAACAACATCCAAACAATATTCCACTCTTTCATCTTTTTCAGCTTCTGTCATATGAGGAGCTAAATGGTCTAAAGCAAAAATTAAATTTTGTCCTACTGTCAATGAATCAAAAATAGCTCCATTTTGAAAAAGCATTCCTATAAAAGGTCTTGTTTTGTACCACTCTGCTTCAGAAGCATAAGTCATATCTTTACCTTTGATCATGATAGATCCAGAATCAGCATGCATCAATCCTGTAAGATGTTTTAATAAAACACTCTTACCTGTACCACTTTGTCCCACAATGACAAAAGTCTCTCCCTCTTTAACACTGAGGGTCAATCCATTAAGAACATCATTATTTCTTAATTTCTTTTTGAGATCTTTTACTTCTATAATATTACTCATAACTTTCTCCTACAACATTAAGAAAAAAGTGCCCACAACATAATCTACTAAAATAGTAGTGCTAGTGCCAACTACAACTGCTTTAACGGTAGAATTACCAACACCGGCAGATCCACCAACAGTACGAAATCCATAAAAAGTCGCTATTAATAGTAAGATCAAACCAAATATTGTCAATTTAAAAAATGATTCTATATAAAATCTTAAAATCAAAATAGATAATCCACTTTGAAAAAATGAATAAGTAGGCACACCATGGATTAAAAGCATTGACATCCAAGCTCCTAAAATTCCTATAATAATGGCGATTGTTCCTATAATAGGCACAGTGATCATTCCTGTAAGAACTCTAGGCACACCTATATATTCTTCAGGGTTAATGGACATAACTCGTAGAGCATCAATTTGTTCTGTGACAACCATAGATCCTATTTCGGCAGTAACCGAAGAGCAGATCCTACTCACCACCACTAAAGCAGTAAGCACTGGGATCATTTCACGAACAAGAGCAATGACAACACCACCACTTACAAGTGAGGCAGACCCAGTCATAACATAGTTAATAGCAGCACCAATTTGGATTCCTGTTATCGCACCCATAAAAAATGCGGCAACACAAATAATAGGCATTGCTGAAACACCAATATGTACTATTTGAAGTAAGAATTCTTTTCTATATTTAATTACAGAAGGAAAACCCTTAAATATTCTTATAACATAAGCACCAAATTCACCAAGCTCAATCAATGCAGCAAAAACTTTTTTATCTTTTACCATTAGTAAACCTTTAGCCTTTTATAAATTCCCAATTACTTTAGAATGGTGATTCATTTTTATCATTTCTATTATAAAAATCAGTTCTTTGTCCTGAAGGAAATCCAGAATTTTGTCCTGAGTTTTTATTATCTTTATAATTTTTATATGATTGCTGTGCTTGTTTGTCTAAACTTTCAAAACGCATTGTTTCTCCAAAAAATTTCAGAGGAACCATATCCGTTCGTCCATTTCTATGCTTAGCAAAATTCAATTCTACTATACCTTGTGCCGCACTATTTGTTTTATCTTTTTCGTAGTAATCTTCCCTATAGAGCATGACTACTATATCTGCATCTTGCTCAATAGATCCTGATTCTCTAAGATCTGAGAGTTGTGGTGTTTTATCAGCACGGGATTCAACACCCCTAGAAAGCTGTGATAAAGCAATAATAGGAATACCTAATTCTTTTGCTAAGGCTTTTAGCGTCCCCGTGATTTTAGAAAGTTCATTCGTTCTATTACCACCATAAGAATTCCCGCTAGAGGCAGAAATAATTTGTATATGATCGATCACCATCATCTGATAAGGATATTTTCTCATAATACTACGAGCTCTCGCCCTCAAGGTATTTAGAGGAATATTACCTGTTTCATCAATAATAATATTCAAAGGATCCAAATCTCTTGCTGCATTCAGCAAGTAAGTCGCCTCGTCATCGTTCATTTGAGCTTTGTTGATTTTTTCTAGTGGTACTTTTGACTCTGCAGAAAGTAGACGCATTGCTATTTCTTCTCCTGTCATTTCAAGAGAGAAAATCAATACCCCTAGTCTATTGTCTTGATCATGAGGAACTTCTTTTAAGAATTTACGAGCAAGATTCAAAGCAAAAGCCGTTTTACCCATACCAGCACGAGCTGCTAAAATAATAAGAGCCCCTTTTGATAATCCATTAGTAAGATCATCAATATCAGGATAACCTGTAGGAATACCCATCAAGGCATTGCCTGACGCTTCTCTTTGTCGTATTAGTTCAAGAGCTCTATTTATATATTCTGAAAGTCTATGATATTCAGACGTCTCTCTTTTATTGATAATATTGAACATCAAACTATCTGCAGTATCAAGGATTGTTTCTACATCTTCTTCTCTTTTCATTGCAAGATCAATAATTTGCCGAGAAGCATTTATTAATGCTCTTAGAAGAGAGTAGTCTTTGATAAGTTTAATGTGATATTCAATATTAGCAACAGAAGCAAATCGATCTACAAGATCGATTAGTGTATGCTGTCCGCCTATTGTTTGAATAGTATTTGAGTTGTTTAAGTTGTCAGTGACAGAAATTATATCTACAGGTCTATTATTACTTTCTAAAGCTATAATAGCTCGAAAAATAGCTTGATGACTAGGATCATAAAAATCCGCATCATTAAGAGACTCTGTGATTGTATATAATGCACGTTGATTGGAAAGTGCTGCGCCTAAAACAGCCTGCTCCGCCTCAGCTGAGTGAGGCGAAATAAGCATATTTTTTTCATTCATTTGTATTCTCGAATTCGATTACTGAACCATTTTTTCAACAGTAATTTTCATATCTGCTGTCACGTTTTCGTCAAGACGAACGTGGAAAATATGTTCACCAATCGTTTTTACGTGTTGGATTACAACTCTTTTTTTGTCGATTTTAAATCCATGTTCTGCAACTAAATTGACAATGTCAGTACTTGTAACAGATCCAAAAATTTTACCTTCAACACTTGAAGTTTTAAGAATAACTAGAGTAATTTCTTCTAATTTTTCTTTTAACTCTTGAGCAGATTCAAACATAAGTTGAGCTTTTTTAGCCAACGAAGCTTTCTTTCTTTCAAGATATTTTTCACGACTCAAAGTCGCCATTTCCGCAAGTTTTTGAGGAATTAAATAATTTCTACCATAACCATCACGTACTGTTTTCATATCGCCAGCACGTCCAAGTCCAGGAATGTTTTCTAAAAGAATAACTTTCACAGGGATCTCCTTT
>CAMRBT010000052.1 GCA_947040475.1 uncultured Brevinema sp. | reverse complement strand
TTAGGTTATATTCAAGAATGGTCATGGGATGAACTTCCACAAGATCTAAAAGATGCGTTTAATGAAAATGCTCTTAAATCATCTGATATTTTTGCATCTAATGGTGACAGTGCCGTTAGAACATTTAAAGCAAAGATTAATTCAGCTCAGTGGGATCTTCTTTTTCCAAGAAGAATTGGTTCTGTAGAATGGCAAAACAACACTGGAAAAACAAGTCCTGACTATTATTCTCATGCAAATTTTGTTGACGCATTACAAATTATTGGAAATTATGCTTATTTAATAAAAGTTGCATTAGATCCAAACACTTCAAAAGAAACATCTTTTGAAAGAAATTATGTTCTTCATAAACCTACTAGAACAGTACGTTTAGTTTCCCAAAGTTTAGAATATTTTGCTACTTCTGGTAATGACTGGTTACTGAATAAACCTCACAAATTAAAAGCAATTGATTATGCTGCATTTGGTTCTGAAGGTTCTGATAATGATAAAGCTAGAGGAATCGCAGGATTCTTAGCTCATGCATCTCATGAAACTAGTGGGTCTTGGGCAGGGGCTCCTGGAATGCCATTTGATAAAAATCAATTCCCCGGTGCACAATTCCCAGATTATATAACAACAGAATTGCCTGGTGAATTAGCATGGTCTCTTTATTTTAATGAAGAGGTTGCCTATGCTGGAGCAACAGTAAGTCATTATCAAGACAATAATCATAAAGTTTTTCCACCTGTAGCAGGTCAATCTTATCATGGTAGAGGAGCTTTCCAATTATCATGGAATTATAACTATGGACTAGCTTCTGCAATTTTCTTTGGTACTTCTAAAGTGCTTTTAGAAAACGCTAACTTTATTATGACAGGTGGAGTTGTTCCTACTGGTTGGATTAAAGGTCAACAGATTAGTGGTGGTACCACAGCATTTATGACATCATTAATGTTCTGGTTAACTCCTCAAGGATCAAAACCTTCTCAACAAGATACCATGATTCTTAATAGAGCTGATGGTAAATATGTTCGTGGTACTTCAAAATTAAATGAAGATCCAGGATTAGGTGAACCAGGTTATGGCTGGACTATTAATATTATGAATGGTGGATTTGAAGCTGGGAAATCTTGGATTGAAGGAAATGCTAAATATGATCCTAAAGTTGCTCGTAGAGTAAAACATTATAAATTTTTCACTCAAGGTTTAGGTGGAAATAATGAGGGTGAAGTACTTGATACTTTAAAATCTAATCCATACTAGAAAATAAATAAATAAAAAGCCCCTATTAATTTAGGGGCTTTTTGATTGTATAGTATTTGTTCTCTTAAAAGAACATGATAAAGATCTGGGTAAAGATTTTACGTGTAAATACTTTCGTGCAAAGACTTGCGTACGAAGTCTTCATTTAGTACAAAGTGATTTTTAATGCGTTTATTTTATCTATAAACTATTACTGTACAAACAATAAAACAATATTTTAAAAATTATTATTTTGTATTGATTTTTTTTTAAGAAAAATGTCATAATATTATTAAACAATATAACTCTATGCCCATTACCTTGGCTTTCTGAATACTTGAGATATTCTAAATAGGTTTTCTCTATAGATAAGACCTTTTGTTTGAAGTGATTTTTGAACTCTTTTATTATTGAGTGTTAATTCAACATAATAATATCCGTTTGAATTTAAAAAAAGACCCACTATAAAATCCTTATATAGATTTCTTAGTGGGTATTTTAAATACTTCTATTTTTAAATGTTCGGGTTACAACTTCTACCTGAAAATCACTTGAAAAATACTGGGGATTAGGACACCCATTATACATCTTATTATAAGATCAATACTTAAAAATATAAATGCTCGAAAAGAGGGAATACGTGTATTCAGACCCATAATGTTGGAAATTCCATGTATCATACAACGTGTTTTACTGGGACTAAATAGCCTATTAAGGCACTAATTATAGTATAATTTTTATACGAATCATAAAATCAGATCTTTTCAGATAAAATATTGATGATATTTGTAAAACGATAATCTCACCTAAAAATTAGGTGGGATTGCTTTTTTATTAAAAAGAATATTATATAGCTAGTTTTATTAAAAAATGTCTCTGATGACAAGGATAGTAAATCAATCAAGATTACTATCAAAACGATGAGATATAGGGCTTACAACAGAGATATTAAAAAAGAAATTTTTATCTTGGTCTAATGAAAAACGCAGCTCAAAAGGAATAGTATCATAAAGTTCATAACCAAAAGCCACAGTCCCCATATAAAGCAAATCTACCCGAGACTCCTTACTAAGTATTCCAAAACCAATATTCCCACCTATAGCCACATAAAACCTATCAAAAGGAGATGAGAGAGAACGAAAATAAACACGATAGATCATATCTAAAGCTCCTGTTAGATCATAAAACTGATTGAACAATCCCTCAGGTTTTGTTATCAAGACGTCTATAGCCTCATCATAACCAGAATATTTTTCACCAATAATCAAGGGTCTGTTTTTTGATAAATGCCCAGAATAAAAAAATGTACCCATAAAGCCCAACTTACTATGAATAAAATCAAAAGTAAGCGGTATACGTGTTTTAAAATAAAAAGAAGATTGTTCATAGCTAGGAACAACATTGAATCCAAGACTAAACATACTAGTTAATATGATAAAATCATTGTTATATATCTGAGCATCTAGGCTAAATATTTGATGTATACCAAATACCGTTAGTGTATTTTGTTCTAATACTAATTCATTCTTACTAGGAAAAGCATATAGTAAATTCCCAAACTTCGTTGTAGAACTGATTCTAAATCCTGTAAAATCATAAATTAAGATGTTTTGTCCATAATTTTCAATGTTTTTATAATCAAAGAGAGATAAATCTGGAAGAAAAGCATGTAAATATTCTAATCTCCAAGAGAAGTTTTTATAGGATAGAGCCACACCTGTTTGTACAAAAAAAGAAATAGAAAATTTAGTTGGTTGCATTCCAATTCCAATATAAGGTGCAAACCATTGAATATCATTATCTCGTGAAAGATACCCATAATGTACAAAAAAAGGTGGATTGTACATTGCCTCACCTTGAGATTGTTTGAAATTTTCTTGAGAATAACTCTTTGTAGATATTGACAGTATTAATATTATTACTATTTTATACACTACTAAAACCACTCTATTCTATTTTGTTTGTAATATTTTTTGAATAAATCACCCATGATAGCATTTGGAAATAATAAAGAAGACTTGTCTAAATAGCTTAATGATTTACTAGTATTTAATACTCTAAGCTCCAATATCGCTAGTGTTTGATAAGCATTAAAAGCAGTGATCTTGTCCCAATCATCCTTAGATTCTTCAAATGGTACTATATTTTTTAGTGCTAAATATTTTTGAACTTGTGCCACACTATGATTGTATTCCATATGATCTTCTGTAACAACATCATATGCCCACCACTTGCCAAGTCCTATTTTTGCAGAAATGTTTTTAGAATCTTTTTGTAAGGATCTCATAAAAAAAGTCCTTGCATCCATGAGGTATTTTATAGTATTCTTTTCATCTAATTTTAACATTAATAAAGCTAGCTCCCCTGTCTGCTGTAAGACCTGAGAGGATTTTGTTTTTTTGATGTTTTTTTTATGCTCTTTATATGCAGAAGTTAATAGATCTAAGTGATCGTGTTCTGAATAATACAAACTCAATTCACTAGCCAAAATCCCCCAATAAGAAAAAAGTAGATTTTTTTGATCTTCATTTTCTAGGATCTTAATCTCTTGATAGGTATCTTGCATAAACTGAGAAGTAGGTATTTTTGTTTGTTGTTGATAGTAAGAAAATCGAATTTGAATCAATTCTTGCTCTAGTGGTAAACTATGAAAAGTTATAGGAATAAAGAAAATATAATAAATAATACTATATTTTTTTAAAAGTGGCAGTATCATGTAAATCTCCTATTTATTAGTATACAACATTTTAGATAGCCATACAAGAACCCAATTATTTTTTAAGATTGTTTCACCTCCTAAAACGTGCTATACTTAGAAAATAAGTCTGAGAGAGGTTTTTGTGAATATTATTCGTGTTTTATATATTATCGCTGGTTCATTATCTCTTGCCCTAGGAGTAATAGGTACTGTTGTTCCTATTTTACCTACGACCCCATTTTTATTACTAACAGCCTATTGTTATGCAAAGGGTTCTGATAAATTTTACAATTGGTTTACAAGTACAAAGATTTACAAAAAATATTTAGAGTCTTTTGTTAAAAATCGAAGTATGACCTTACAAACAAAATGTGTCATTCTAGCAACAGCAAGTCTCATGCTTTTGTTTCCTCTATTTATTTTAGATAATATATATGTAAGAGGTCTTATAATTTTTCTATATATATACAAATACTATTATTTTTTCACAAAAATCAAAACAATCAAAGCTATTACTAATCAAAGTAATATTTCCTTATAAATCAAAATAAAATAAACATAGAGAGGTATAATCATGTCATCTGACGATAAAAATAAACTTACGTCGATTAATGGAGCTCCTGTTCCAGATAATCAGAATTCTGCTACTGCAGGAAAAAGAGGTCCTGTCTTACTACAAGATGTATGGCTCATAGAAAAATTAGCACATTTTAATAGAGAAGTGATTCCTGAAAGAAGAATGCATGCTAAAGGTTCTGGAGCTTTTGGGAAATTTACAACAACACACGATATTTCTAAATATACAAAAGCTAGTATTTTTGCTAAAATTGGAAAAGAAACAGAAATGTTTGCTCGTTTTTCTACTGTGGCTGGAGAACGTGGAGCAGCAGATGCTGAAAGAGATATCCGTGGATTTGCACTTAAATTTTATACAGATCAAGGAAATTGGGATTTAGTAGGAAATAACACTCCTGTGTTTTTTTTAAGAGATCCTTTAAAATTCCCAGATTTAAATCATGCTGTTAAAAGAGATCCTAGAACTAATATGCGTAGTGCTAAAAATAACTGGGATTTTTGGTCTAACCTACCAGAAGCTCTTCATCAAGTAACAATTACTATGAGTGATAGAGGAATTCCAACATCTTATAGACATATGCATGGTTTTGGTAGTCATACTTTTAGTATGATTAATGCTCAAAATGAAAGAACTTGGGTCAAATTCCACTTTGTTTGTCAACAAGGTATCGAAACCCTTACCGATCAAGAAGCTGAAATACTCGTGGGTAAAGATAGAGAAAGTCATCAGAATGATTTGATGACTGCAATTGATAAAGGCGATTTCCCAAAATGGAAATTATTTATTCAAGTAATGACAGAAGAAGAGGCTAATAATATGCCTTACAATCCTTTTGATCTTACTAAAATATGGTCTAAAAAACAATTCCCTCTTATTGAAGTTGGTATTATGGAACTAAATCGTAATCCTGAAAATTATCACGCAGACGTTGAACAATCAGCATTTAGTCCTTCTAGTGTTGTTCCTGGTATTAGTTTTTCACCTGATAGAATGCTTCAAGGTCGTTTATTCTCTTATGGAGATGCTCATCGATATCGTCTAGGAGTAAACCATCACCAGATTCCTGTTAACCAAGCTAGAATCCCAACAAATCATTACCACAGAGATGGAGCAATGAGAGTTGATGGTAATTTTGGTTCTACAATTGGTTACGAACCAAATAGTTACAATAAATGGCAAGAACAACCAGAATTTAAAGAACCACCTTTAGATATTACAGGACCTGCTTATCAATACGATTTTAGAGAAGACGATGATCAGTATTATTTCCAAGTTAGAGATCTTTACAATCTTATGAGTCCTGCTCAACAGCAAGTGTTACACGAAAATACTGCTAGAAACATGGCTGGTATTCCTAAAGAAATTCAATTAAGACATATCAATAATTGTGCTAAAGCACATAGAGATTATGCTCTAGGAATTGCAAAATTAGCTGATATTTCTGAATCAGAAATAGAATTCTAAAATCTTAGTATATTAAACAAAAATAAAAACACCACCTTATTTTGAGGTGGTGTTTTTGTGTGATCAATTTTGTAATACTACTATTTATTATACATTCATCAATAGATTTAGTATTTCTTTAACAGTTTATTAGGTCGAGATCTAGGTATATATAAAGTGTATTATCGAGGAATATTTTATATCATCCTTAGTTATCATAGTAATTGATTCTTTGAACACTAACTATTAGAAGTGACAAAAGCAATGCACATAGGGACAGCTGTAAACCCTCTAAAGATTTTACGAAAGCTATTGGGAATTCGAAGTCAACTTACAAGCACATAGGTATGTCCATGATTCTAAAATAGATTTATTCGGAAAGAGGGTCAGTCGAACTTCAAGCCCTACTCTACCCTAATTAATTATACTACAAACACTTTTAAATAATCACTCTTGAGAAAAGTGTATTTTTCTACTGACAGTTTGTGCCCAGTGTAGTATTATGAATTATTTCATCGTTTTTGTCAATTCTACACCCTATTTATTTCTTAATTTTTGTTTTTTATCTAAAAACAATAAAATAAATCGAATTATTTCAAATTATTTTTATTCGCATAAATACAACAATAGAAAACATTAAACTACATATAAATACCAACAATAGATAATATTTGAAAATAAATCTGTAAAAACTGTTGATTTTGTATTAATATGTGCTATACTGTATATCTAAATTAGATAATTTAGTTTCTGAATTCTGTTTTGTAAGAGTTATATTAAAAATACAAACATGATCTCAAAAGCTTTTATCTCTTTTAAATAAAATAAAGTAGTCTAATTATGGCAAGTTTTGGATCATCTGAGATCTCAAATATGATCTCTAATAAAAAATATCGAATACAGAGAGGCGACAACCTCAGCACCCTTGCAGAAAAGTTTCAAAATGCTTTTCCTAGTGCGAAATGTATGAATACATCTAGCTTGAGAGACAAGATTTATAACATGAATAGATCAGCTTTTGGAAATTCAAAAGACATAATTTTTGAGGGTAAAGATCTTGAATTGAAATTTATGTGTGATTGCCGTTGTCATCTGAAGTTAGACAAGAGCAAGAAAGAATATGTTTTTAATGATGAGGACAGATTGATATTTGCGATCAAAGGCTCAAGTTTTTGGGATGATTATTGTAAATGTGATAGAGAAATCGGCGAGTATATGAAGCAAACCTTCAGAAATATGTCAGGTTCATCACTGCCAAAATCTATGCCCTTGCCTATGAAACCTTCATCAAGTAGCTCTTCATCAAGTAGAAAAATCATGGAAGAGATTAAGAGAAATCTCAGTGGAAACATGGTGACGACAAACCAAATAGCAGAACAATTTTATAAAATAATGGGTGTTTCTGCTGGTAGTTCACAAATCAACGACCTAGCTATTAAATTAGAGCGAGAAAATGGAACTAGTAGACACTCTAGTAGTGCTCCTTGTTCTGCTCCAAAAGATAAGGTAGAGCAATTATCTGCTAGATGTTTTGAAGAGTGTTATTGTGGAGCATCTTTGAGTAGTAGTGATCAGGACAAGTTAAATAAAGGATTTTATAAAATAACAGATCTTGATAAAACATTCACATTGAAAGATTTGAAGAAGCATTTAGAAAAATAGGAGACAATAATGAAAGTTTCATTAAGAGCGTTTGCATCTGACGGAAGAGAAATAAAAGAAAATGATTCAATATCTTCTTATGCAGGAAAAAATATTGTAATGATGACTAATAATAGTATTCAACATTGGTTTGATAGTCAAAAAGGAATTATTGAAAGATTGATTTTGTATGCAAAGATAATTTTAAAAAATGTAACCGATTTTAGTAATTTGACAGAAAACATTAAGCAAAGCGGATTTTATGCACAGAACTGTTCTATAAATAACAGTTGTAAGACATACAAAGTTTCAGAAGCTAAGAACATATTACAATTATATAATAGTAATATTGGTGATTTATCGCTCTCACAAATGCAGGAACTGGGTTCTTTTTTAAATTCTTTTGTTCATTATGAAGCTAAGGTTTTTGAATTTAGTGTGGATGAAACAAGTTTGGATGTTTTATTCAAACTCGATCATAAATTTGGTTCCAGAAATAGAGGGGGGAGTGAGACAACAACAAAAGATAAACTAAATGATTCTAGTTTTCAAGCAAAGAAAATTTTAACAGATCATGCAAGTAAGGCTTTTTACGCCTTAGGATTAAAGTTTGAAAAAGTAATGATTAATAGTGGATATAGAACCCATGGTTGGCAAGCAGACTACATGGTAAAAAATCCTAATTCTTGGCAAAAATATGATATAACTAGAAAGCTTATGTCTTTTTGTTTGGATATTTATAATGGAGTATTGACCCAAGAATATATTCAGAAAGTAAGAGACAAAACTATAGAAGACAAAAAACTACTCAATAGAATTAATGATTTACATAAGAGTACGGAATTGTTTTCTAAAGGATATATTCAGAGAATTACACCAAGTAATCAAACAGTATTAATAGATGTTTTAGAAGATATATTTATAGCAGATATTTATAGTCCTTCGCCTCACCCTGATAGTCATACAGTTGATCTTCAAGCTAATAGTTCAGGGCAATGGATTTATGATAATGCCAGTTGTGTGAAAAAGTATCCTGAAAATGGTTTCAGACACATCCAATTTAGATAATTATTTTTCTACTAAAGTAAATTGATCCCAAGATCTACGAAATTTTTGCCCTTGTTGGTTTGTATAAATGGTACTAAGAAGACCAAGAATAGGATCTCCAGTAGGATAGACAGGACTATCCATTGGAATTACTGCGGAACCATCGGGTAACACATACATGTTTGAAACTAAGTGTAATTCTTTAATATATTGGATATTGGTATTATAGAGATCGATATAAGCTCTTTCATTAAAAGATATATTCCCTATATAGAGTAGCCCATTGGAAATACGATTTGTTTTATCGACTAAGGTAGTTTCATGTTTCCAATCTTCTGTCGTTAGAATTTCTCTAAATCGAGAATCAATAATAGGTTCAAATTGAAGATTTGTATCTAAAGCATAGGTAATACCATTGGTTTTTTTTAGATCATAGGTATAATAATAGGTATTATTAGTCTTATCCCAATAAGCAGAACGATAAGATCGTGCATTTTCGTAACTATCTTGTCCAAAGAATCCTTGTTTTTCTAACATTTGTTCTACATACCACAAATCGTAATTATGTTCTACTAACATAAGATCATGATCTACATCATAACTAGCGATGATAGGCTTTTGATTTATATTGGTACTAAAAGTAAATAGTACGAAAACTAGTATTAAATATTTCATAGGATAACCTTCTTAATTTATATCTTTAAAGTATAGAGAGA
>CAMRBT010000051.1 GCA_947040475.1 uncultured Brevinema sp. | reverse complement strand
TCGATGATAGGTTATACTAATGGAGACCACAAAAAAGTTTCTCTTGAAAAGCCATTAAAAAATCATGAGGAAGCATTGCAAGTCGTTTTTGATTCTCTTATAAAAGGTGATCAAGCAATTTTATCAAGCTTAGACGAAATCCATGCTATTGGACATAGAGTCGTTCATGGTGGAGATCTTTATAGTAATGCAGCACTTGTTACTGACAAAGTGTTAAAAGATTTAGATGCACTATGTGAATTAGCACCATTACACAATCCAGCAAATATTATGGGAATCAGAGCTTGTCAAAAAATTGTACCACAAACTCCTCAAGTAGTTGTATTTGATACAGCTTTCCACCAAACAATGAAACCTGTTGCTTATATGTATCCTATCCCTTACAAATATTATGAAAATTACAAAATCCGTCGTTATGGATTTCATGGCACATCTTATGCTTATGTCACACCAAAAGCTTGTGAATTCTTAGGTAAAAAAGTAGAAGACACTAATTTGATTATTTGTCATATTGGTAATGGCGCTAGTATTACAGCTGTTCGTAATGGTAAATGTGTAGATACTTCTATGGGTTTCACACCATTAGAAGGACTAATGATGGGAACACGTTGTGGTAGAATCGATTCTGCAATTATTCCTTATGTTATGGAAAAAGAAAGTATTTCTTCAGACGAAGTACTTAGAATTCTTAATGAAGAAAGTGGACTTAAAGGGATTTCTGGCGTATCTAGTGATATGAGAGATGTCGAAAAAGCAGCTGCAGAAGGAAATGAAAGAGCTATATTAGCAGTAGCAATGTTAGCACATACTATTCGTAAAACAATAGGATCTTGTATGGTAACGCTTGATGGTAAAGTGGATGCTATCGTATTTACTGCTGGAATGGGCGAGTTTGATACAAGCTTACGTGAAACAGTAACTAAAAACTTAGAATCATTGGGAATAGAAATTGATGTTGCTAAAAATGCAGCTTGTCGTTCAGCACTTGAAGACGTATCAACTCCTAACTCAAGAACTAAAATTTTAGTTGTTCCTACAAACGAAGAAGTAATGATTGCTCGTGAAACAGAACAATTATTAACTTCAAAAAAATAAATTACAAATATTAATAAAAAACTAAGATTGTCTTTAAAAGATAATCTTAGTATTTTTATGTATTGAAAGGGCAAAAACAAATGGTTGTATATGGAAGAAATTCCATTGAAGAGGCTTTATTAGAATCTCTTCAATTGAGTCAAGTATGGATAGACGAAGAAAAGGGTGACAAATACCCCGGACTAAAAAGAATGTTAAGAGAAAAAAACATTCCTGTAAAATTTGTTGTAGAAAGAGAACTAGATAAAATTGCTGGAACTCAAAAACATCAAGGCATTGCAGCAGATATGGTGCTTCCTGAGAATATTGTGACGGAAGACTTAGAATATAATGCAGATTATAGCACTATTAACAGAGTCTTATTACTCGATGGTGTTACTGATACTGGCAACTTGGGAGCAATCATAAGATCTGCTTTATTATTAGGGGCAGATCTTGTTTTGTTACCAAAAGATAATGCTGCTCGTATTACTCCTCAAACAATCAAAGCATCTGCTGGTGCAATTTACAAAACTCAAGTGGCTTATGTAGACAATCTCAAAACAGAAATTGAATATATGAAAGCAGAAGGCTTTGAAGTTTTGGCTTTAGCTGGAGAATCCAGAGATTCTGTATATGATTTTCAAGCACAAGGTAAAAAAATAGCAATTATCATAGGATCAGAAAGAGAAGGGATCCGTAAAGGGATAAAAATTTTATGTACGCATAGAGTAGCTTTACCTTCAACAAAAAAATTAGACTCTTTTAATGTGTCTGTTGCAGCAGCTTTGGCTATGAATTCTTTGTGGCAAGATGCTTTAAAAATATAAATAATAAGGAAGAAAAATGTTTGGTGCAGAATTATTGATGAATATTTTTGGTATTGTTGTTGCAATATTAGTATTGAGTATCCTTATTGCTGTTCATGAGGCAGGACATCTTCTCATGGCAAAATGGTCAGGAATAAGAGTTGATGTGTTCTCTGTAGGTATGGGAAAAGCAATATGGGGTTTCCAATATGGAGAAACATATTATCAAATTGGACGACTTCCTTTTGGTGGGTTTTGTGCTTTTGGCGATGAAGAAAATGGCGATAAAGAGGATACCGATCCTAGAGCTTTAATGAATAGTCCTTTATGGGCAAGATTATTAACGGTTATAGGTGGAAGTCTTTTTAATGTTATTTTTGCTTATTTAGTAATGGTTATGATGTTTGGTATTGGTTTCAAAGAATATCAACTTTCCAATCAAGTAGCAGTTCCTAAAACAATCACCTCTCCCGTAGATCAAACTATTGTTGAATCTCCTGCTTACAAAGCTGGTCTAAGAAATGGCGATACTATTATTGCGATTAATGACGAAAATGTAGCACATTTTTTACAAATTCCTTTAGCACTTTCTATCTCTACTTCTACCACCGAAAATGTTACCTATGTTAGAGATAATGTCACCAATACTATTAGTGTAGAAACTATCCCTGACAAATCAACAGGCTTGGATCTCATCGGTGTTAGTCCTATAGCTCCAGCTATTGTTAGTGAAGTGATGCCTAATACTCCGGCAGAAAAAGCAGGATTCAAAGTTAAAGATCAAATTCTAGCAGTAAACGGCAATCCTATACAATTCTTTTATCAAGTAGTAGATGTAGTTCGTTTAGGCAACCCTCTTTCTATGACAGTGTTACAAGGTAATGTAACAAACAATATTAATGTTGTTCCTACTCAGATTAATGGATTGTGGAACTTGGGTATTCGTTCTGAATTTCCTACCAAAGTTCAGGTTCTTCGTAAATCAAGTAACATCTTTACTGCTTTCGGAATGGCTGGAGATAATATTTCAAGTACCTTATCTCAAATAAGTTCTTCATTAGTTAAATTATTTTCTGGCAAAGTAAATGTAAAAGAAAATCTTTCAGGTCCTGTTCGTATTGTTTCTATTACGGGTGATATTGCAAAAACATTTGATTTTGCTTTGTTGGTTAAATTTATGGTGATGTTGAGTCTTGCTTTAGCGACTTTCAATATGCTTCCTTTTCCAGGCTTGGATGGAGGAGTTCTTATTCTTCAAATAGCACGCTCTATCTTTAAGAATAATTCAAAAGTAGAAAAAGCCATTGGTTTTATAGAGCAAGCTGGTATCATTTTATTACTGACGATGGCAGTATTTGTTTTATTTAATGATGTAAAAACTCTATTCTTTAACAAAGCTCCTGTAGTGGAAGAAGTAGAACAAACAAAAGATTAAATTTCAAATCAATTGATAGTTGTCAATTGTTAATTATAAATATCTAAAAAAACACCCTAGTTTATCGCTAGGGTGTTTTTTATTGTTGAATATAATTTTTATAATAAATTTATAATCAGTTATCTCAAATAAGGAATAAATTGATAAATATGATAAGAAGCATGAGGAGTCTGAGATTTAAAAATAATGAGAGACCATTTTTCTTCTTGGCGTGTGATAGTCATTTGCTCGCCCTCATGCCCAATCTGAAAAGCTAATAAAGCGTCACCTATTTTTATGCCTAAGACCTTTTCTGATAACAATTCTCGTCCTGCACTATTCATACTCAATATCGTTTTAAATTGATTGAGGATAAGAATAGGATTTTCATAATAGTTAAAAAGTTCCTGCAAGGAGAGTCTTGTAGCAAAATCCATAGGAAAAAATTCAGAAACAAACTCATCATATAATAATGCCCCTAAAATCTCACCATTGCTGTTAATGTAGGGGATTTTCATTCTGATAGAAGGGGGCTCATTAAAGAGAATATCTTCTAAATTTTCTAAAGGGATTTTTATAATATGATCCAAAATACTATCGTCAGTGTCAGATAATTTTCTTTCTAGATCTTTTTTTAAAAGAATCCCTTGAAAATTTTGATCTTCAAAAACTAAACAGGCATTAATATAAGAATACTCTAAAAATAATTGATAAATTTTATGTAATTTTTTCATTATTTGCGAGTAGTTAAATCTTGAGCAGACACATTAAAGACACTTTGCATCATCAAGGAGTCAATATGAGCAATAATATTTTGTTTAGAAATATAAATAGGATATTTTCCTTCTGTAGTTTTTGTACCTATATAAAGCTCTGAACGATCGCCATTCTTGAATAACAGTTCTATCATAGGGGAGTTCGTTTTATCAATCCCTAGGCTTTGTAAGATTGTGTCATTCACATCAAAATTGAAAGAATCTTTGCTAAAGGTTATATTTTTAAGAGTTAATAAAAAATTCTTTGTGCCCCAATCTGCATTACGATTTACTTCAGGGAATGTTTGTATCCAAAAAGTATTTTCATTTGTTAATTCTATAACTTCTTTTTGTATATTTTTGAATTTAATAGAGATAATATCATCTATTGATTCTGTGAGAAATCTATTATCAATAATAGAAGAAATCCCTTGCAGGAATGGCTCTACAGCATTGTAATTAACCACATACACGGTGTTAGATGTATTTATATCGGCGATATAAAGTTGATCTCCTACAGGTGTTTTTTGTCCCACAATAAAGCCATGAATAGTATTTTCAAAATCTCCAGTGACTTTTATTCTAGGAGCATCAAGACCGTAAGCACTCAATTCAGCTTTGCTAATATTTGTTAGTATTTGTGTTGGTGTGAGGGTGAGTAATCCGTTGACTAATAAAGTCGCTTTTTCTGGTAAAACAGCGATATTAATAGGGTCTGTGATAATCCAAGTTCCTTGATCTCTAGTAAGTGTGTATTGGACACTTTTATCTTTTTTATAAATAACAGTAGTAAGTGCTGAAAACTTATCTTTTCTGATATTAGACCAAGAAAATTTAACAACATCGTTTTTTGAACGAACTTGTTTTTTGTCAATAAAAGTGAAAATTCCCCAACCAGCAAGCAATAGAATGCTAGAAATTAATAACTGTTTTTTCATAGTTTCTCCAAATGTTTTTATACTATCATTGTAGTATGTAAATGAGATTTCGTCAATTTTAGGACTTTCAAAAATATAAGTTGCATATTTTTAAAAATATGTGTAAAATAATATATCTCTATTCTTTTTAAAAATATTGATAATTATATAAAATATATTTTATTTTATATAAGTGTAAAATATTATGGACAAAATTCGAGATAAATGCTAAAAAGAAAGTTTGAGAGATTTTGTAATTAAAAGATGTGTAATAATTTAAAGTTACGCAAGGCGTTTGTGTGGGTCCTTAAAAAAATAATAAGTTTCTCACTACAACTCACGTTTCTTAAATAATTAAGAAGCATTTTCATTATAGATATTGTCCCTTCAGAATAAGGTGTAGACCCCACATATTTTGCCTTACGCAACATTAATTTAATTTACATATTTGGGAAAAACCAAAAGAATCGAATAGGTAGGGTGAGTATTGATATAATATACTCATATTCTTTTAAAATAGGATTGTTTTGATTGAAAAATAAATTTATAAAAAACAATACAAAAGAAATAAATAACCAAAATTGTAAAATGCCAATAAAAATACCAAAGATACGAGATTGTCTGGAAACTTTTCTATAACGATCTGATGTGACTTTTTTAATAATAGGTGATAAAACAATATAAAAAAGAATCATTCCAATTCCAGCAATATAGTAACTAATATTAAGGGAATCGGGTAATAAAATTCTACCTATTCTAATAGCTGTTCCTGATAATATAATAGGTATTAATAAACTTAATAGATTTTTAATAGATCCTTGAAATCCTAAATGATAAGCATTCTTGATAGATAATAATAGTAATAATATAATAATTATAGCAATAAAAATAAAACTGTTCATATAGCATTTCTCCTTATATAAAAATATTGGTATCTCATTATTATCGGAATAAAAAAATAAAAATTAATAAAAATAGACATATATTTAATAAACTAATTTGAGGAGGGATAGTATGCTTAAAAAGCTCATTGATATTAATAATAAATACGGTATTCATGCACGTCCATCGTCAAGAATTTCAGAAATGGTAAGTCAACATCAAAGTGAAGTAGTAATAAAATACAATGATAGAGATGCAGATGCTTCTAGTGTTATGAGTCTTATCTTGCTTTGTGTAGAACCCCAAACTCAAATCGAACTGATTGTTGAAGGAACGGATGAAGAGCAAATTTTTTCTAAACTTGTGAATTATTTAGAACAAGAGTTAATATCAGAAGAATCTCATTAAAACATTTTAAAATAAAAAACGGAAAGTGAAGACTTTCCGTTTTTTTATTTTAAATTAATCTTACTTATGATCAACGATTTTATCATGTTTTTTCTTGATCTCTGTAAGGATTTTTGTTAAAGCATGTTCTACAGCTGTTTCTAAATGTTCATCATTGGAAGAGGCAAAAAATTCACCAAAGTCACTAGTGACTGTGCATTCAGCTTTTATATGCAGTTTTTCTTGAGTAGCAACTATCGTAACATTGTGTAGACGACTTTCAAAATTTTGTAATCGACTTTGAACTTTATCGGTAATAAAAGCTTTGCTTTTATCTGTTAGTTCAAAGTGATGACCTGTAATAATTATATTCATCTGTGCCTCCTAGTTTTCTGATGGAAAACTTTATCTTTAGTTAATTATACTATTTTTTTTTAACCAAGTCAATACAAAAAAGCTTTGAAGAGATATCATTAAAAAAAGGCAGTCGTATTTACAACTACCTTTTTAGAAATAAAAATAATTAATTCTTAATTAAAATTTTGCTTAATTTGGTCTAATCGACCTCTAAGTCTCATAATAGCTTTTGTATGCAATTGAGAAACACGGGATTCTGTAACAGCTAAAATACTGCCAATTTCTTTTAAGGTTAATTCTTCGTAATAATAGAGAATCAGCACTTGCTTTTCTCTATCTGGCAAATCCGAAATAGCTTGAGAAATCATTTTTTTTAATTCTGTTCTTTCTGCAGCATTGTTTGGGCTAAGAACTTTTTTATTTTCTAAGGTTTCTTCAAAAGACATGGGAGAATTGTCATTCCCATCATTCATAAACCAATTATCATCCATAGAAATTAAAGAGTTTGTTCCTACTCTTAATAAGAGTTGATGAAAAACTTCAATAGATAAACCCATTGCTTCGGCAATCTCTAGATCAGTGGTAGATCTTCCTAATTTAACTTCTAATTGTGCAATGGTTCGTTCAATTTCTTTTGCTTTTTGTCGTACGGATCTTGGTAGCCAATCTAAATTACGAAGCTCATCAAAGATAGCTCCACGAATTCTTGTAACAGCATAAGTTTTGAATTTAATTTCTCGGCTAAGATCAAATTTGTCGATAGCATCAATTAATCCTAGTACACCAAAACTGACTAAATCTTGGAAATCGACAGAAGAAGGCACATTCGCTATAACACGACCAGCGACATATTTAACGAGAGGAGCATATTTTTCGATAAAGTAATTGCGAATACTACGATCTTTTTCATCGGTGTATTGAGCCCAAAGTTGTTCTTCCGAAAAACCTTCTAAATGTTCGTAACCTTTCAAGATAGCCTCTAAAATTTTTCTACTCAATATTAAAGTGTATAAGTTTTTTATATTATATCATGTTTTATTTATTTACGCAAATTTCAACTATATTAATTATTCCTTTTCTGAATCGTGTAGTTTTTTTCTGATAGCTTGAGCTCCATCTTGGGGGCTTGCTTTTAATGTTTTCCCACCTACTGTTAGATCAAAATTGCCATTTGCGTCTAATCTACCACTAGTAGAAGCTTCAGCCTCATCTGCCTCATCAAGATTGTCAATATCTAAAGAAGATACAAAACTATCTTTTATAGGCATATCATCTGCCATAGAGGAGAAGTCATCATCTGTGAGGTCATCGTCATCAACAGAATTATATAAATCAGTGAGTGTTAAATCATCATCGTCGTCGTCATTAAAAGCGTCTGCTAGTCCCTCAGGCAAAGGAATACCAAACAAAGAACACAATTCTTGTTTAGCAAATAAAATAGTTAGTAATTTTATACAAAATCCCCAAATACAGCAAAGAGTAAAGCCACCCACAAAAGAAATCCAAAAACTATTGAGAAGCAGTGATTTTTGGATCATCATAATAATAAAAGTTAAAAAATATCCGCTTAGGAACAAATAAAGTGTGAATGGCTGTAAAAAAATCTTGAAAAACATAAATTTCTCCTATTTAATATATGATGATTGATATACCGATAATTTGTTATCATTTTTTTCGTTTAGATAGATGAATACTTATTAAGGTTAATAATGAAAAAAACAATAATAATTCTCTTGTGGTTTGTGTTTTCAGCTTGTTATATATTTTTAGATTTGCATAGTATAGATTTCATTTCGTTACGTATTAATATATGGGTGCAAATGACTATCACTGCTTTTGTGCTGGCATCTACAGGGGCTATTCTTCAAAACATGCTTCAGAATCCTATTGCCGATCCTTGGCTATTAGGGGTATCAGGAGCTTCGAGCTTGGGTACTGTTGTTGTATCTTTGTTACAACTTACACCTATTTTATTTTGGCGTACGACAGGATCTTTAGTAGGATCTATCTGTGCCATATCTTTTTTGTTTTTTGTAGCTAAAGGATCTTTTAATTTTAATGTTAATCGTTTTATTCTTATTGGAATAGGGATAAATTCCTTTTGTGCTTCGTTGATTCTTTTTTTACAAAGTCTTATTGCACCTAATGATTTTTTTACAACTTTAGTAAGAACCTCTGGGTATTTTGTACAACGATCCTTTTTGGAGTTAATAATTTTATTTATGGTATTATTATTATTAACAGGATACTTACATTTTAGAAACAAAGAATTAAAAATTCTCAGTGTCGGCGATGAATTAGCAGCTTCTGTTGGGGTGCCTGTTCATAGAATAAAAATAGAAGTAATCATGGTCTGTACTATAACATTAGCAATGGTTGTTAGTATTTCGGGTAGTATAGGTTTTATAGGCTTGGCAACACCGCATATTGTTAGATTAATATTTGGAGAAAAAGAAGTACTATCTATGGAAATATTATTTTCTGTTTCTGGAATCCTCATCCTAAGTGCCGCTTTTTTAGTTCGTTTATTACCAGAAGGCACCTTTGTGCCTATAGGTTCTGCTATGTCTCTTTTAGGCGCACCGATGTTTATTTATATTTTAATAAAAAATTCACGCTTATCCAATTAACACTTTATCTATTAACAAATGTGGGCTACCTGTAGATACGGGGAGTCCGTTTTGTCCAGCTTTACCACAACCACCGAGCCCACCATGATGTTGAAGATCATTCCCAATGCCGATGATATTATTCATGGTTTCAAACAATGTCCCAGATAAAACAACATCTCTCACTAGCCCAACAATCTTACCTTTTTCTACTTTATAAGCATAAGC
>CAMRBT010000050.1 GCA_947040475.1 uncultured Brevinema sp. | reverse complement strand
TTGAGTGATAGGAATTATTTTTCAGCACAAAAGTTTTCTATTTTATTAGAAAATGCAGATATTCAGCCAAATATTCCTTTGCAAAATAATGATCTCACAACCATGAATACGATGATGAACGTTTTTGTAGAATCAAACAGTATCGTTACTGATAGCATTGCTAATAGTGCGATAAAAAACGAGTCACTTGTTGCTGAGAATTCTACTACGATGACAGCAATGCTTAGTGAGATGGAAGCGGTAGAACCTACCAAATTAGAAGGTGATCTTTCAGAAGACGCTCCAAAAATTAAGGATGCTCTCAAAACAGATCTTACAATGAAATCATCAGATTTTAATATGAATAAAGATACTGCTTCTGATAGTGATTCAAATAATAATGCAGAACAAAAAGTGACGATAAAAGATCTCAGAACTAAGAATGCAGGATCATCTACTGGAACTCAAGAAAAATCTTTTAGCTTAGAAAATATGGATAGTGCTGTAACAGCAACCGCAACAGATGGAGATACTACTAACACAGAAGCACCTTCTTTAAAGACTGCTTTGAAAAATGAAAATACAACGATAGCTCAAAAATTATATACTTCTTTATCATCATCTGTATCACGGGTGCAAGTGGAAGCTTTAATGCAAAATATGGCAGGTAAAATGTCTATGCTTTTACAAGATGGTAAAAATGAATTGAGAATGAAATTAACACCTCCAGAACTGGGACAAATGAAATTAACATTCATTACAGAAGATAGTGTTATGAGAGGAAAAATAGTTGTTGAAACACCAGAAGCAAAAATGTTTTTTGAACAAAATATAGATAATCTTAAAGAAACTTTAGCACAAGCTGGAGTAACACTTGGAAATATAGATATTGATTTAGGATCACAAAGTGATTTCTCTTCTAAAATGCAAGACGAAGAAGATGGTTTTTTACAAGCTGTTAGACCTGGATCATTAGAAAATAATATAGAACAAAAAATAGAACGAAAATCAATGGTACAAGATCTGTTAGTTGATTTTACGGCATAAATAAAAAATATCTTACTTAGGGAATATAAGGAAAGAGAAAAAGGAGAAAATTATGATTGGTGCAGTAGCAAGTAATATGCCAACAACTATTTCTGATACAGAAAAAAGGGTGTTGGATCAGAATGTCAATACTTACAACACACAGTTAAAAGAAACTCAAAAAATTGTAAGTAAAAACTCTTTGGGTGAAGCGGATTTTCTAACGCTTTTGGTAACACAATTAAAAACACAAGATCCAACTAAACCAATGGACGACAAAGCTTTTATTGGTCAAATGGCACAGTTTACTTCTTTAAAACAAATGAGTTCTGTAGCAGACAATCTTAAAAACTTCACAAAAGAATTTGATTTTACAAAATCAGTATCTTTAGTTGGAAAAGATGTTGCTTGGACGGATGAGATCGGTAATATGCACGAAGGTAAAGTAGATTCTGTTCTGATGAAAGATGGATTTAGCTATCTTAAAATAAACAATCAAACAGTATCCCTCAAAGAAATTACAGAGGTAAGAAATACAGAAGCAGCGGTAGCAGAGCCTTTTGTAGCACCTATGATACCACCAGCAGTAGACGAGATGTCTTTACCACAAAAGGACACTAAAGAGGCACTTCTTAAAATGGTAGATGCTAAAAACGAAGAAAAAGTAATATCAGAAAAAACAGTAGTAGAAACAATAGAAGAAGAAAGTTTGTTAGCAGGCGAATAGCCCATTGACAAAAGATAAAAAATAGTAATTTAGAAAAATAAAATAAAATGTAGTAATTTACTACCTATGGAGAAATTTAATGTTAAGATCATTATATGCAGGTGTCTCAGGTCTTCAAAATCACCAAACAAGAATGGATGTTATTGGTAATAATATTTCAAACGTAAATACAACAGGTTTTAAAAAAGGTCGTGTGACTTTTCAAGATATTTTATCACAAACAGCATCAGGTGCTTCAAAACCATCAGATACACGTGGTGGTGTCAACGCGAAACAAGTAGGTCTTGGGATGAGTGTAGCGTCTATTGAAACGCTAATGACTCAAGGTTCTATGCAAACAACAGGTAAAAATACAGACGTCGCTATTACTGGTGAAGGATTCTTTGTTGTCCAAGAGGGCGATCAAACTTTCCACACAAGAAATGGTAACTTTATGTTAGATAGAGATGGAACTCTTGTAAATTCAAACGGTATGAAAGTACAAGGTTGGACTTCTGAACTATTCCCGACAGGCGAATATCTTATTGATACCGCTGCTCCTGTAGGAGATTTAAGAATAGAGCCAGGTCAAAAAATTGAAGCAAAAGAAACAGCAAGTGTTAAATTTAGATCAAATTTAGATTCTAATTCTATGGTATTACCAGCGACAGCAACTGATGCCGAGAGAATGCAAGAAACTCATGGAACATCTATTGATGTATTTGATCCCTATGGAAATAACTTGAGATTATCTTCTACCTTTGAAAAAACAGAGTTAAATACTTGGCAAATGTCTTTAGCAATGACTAACGAAGATGGAACAGCTTTAGAAAATATTCAAGTTAGTGTTAATGGTGCTAAACTAGATACAGATAATACTCTTGATCTTTTGTTTAATACTAATGGAACATTAGCAGCAGCTACAGAAGGTGGCGGTGCCGCTGGAGATACAGATGCTGAAGGTCAATTAGTAGCAACAATTACTTATGATCATCCTGATGGAACACAACAAACTTTTAATATGGAAATTGGAGAAGTTGGAAGCGTTAAAAATTCTATTACTCAATTTGCATCACGTTTTACAACAGAAGCATATTTTCAAGATGGAAATAGCATGGGCTATATGGAAAGTTTCAATATAGATGATACAGGTGTAATCACAGGTGTTATGGATAACGGTGTTCGTCGTCCTTTAGGACAAATGGCTATGTCCTCATTTGCTAATGCTGCAGGTCTTGAAAAAGTAGGAAACTCTTTATATGTAACTTCTAATAACTCTGGTGATGCTATGATAGGTGAATCTGGAATGATGGGAAGAGGTTCAATGTTTGTTGGAGCTTTAGAAATGTCTAACGTTGACCTTGCTGAATCATTCACAGATATGATCGTAACAGAAAGAGGATTCCAATCCAATTCAAGAGTAATTACAACAAGTGATAATATGCTTCAAGAAATATTAACCCTCAAACGTTAATAAATTTTATATAAGATAATTATTATTATTATATTATACTAGGAATAAAAAATGGTAGAATTAACACGTTTGAATGATTCAAAGATAAGTATAAACCCTTATCAAATAGAAATGATGGAAAGCACTCCGGATACTATTATTATCATGAATTCTGGAAAAAAATATTTAGTAAAAGAAAAATCAGCAGAAATAGAAAAGAAATTTTCAAACTTTCTAGCAGGTAGTATTTATAAAGCTATTATCCATTCTAAAGGAATGGTAGACAAAAAAACATCTCAAATTACTACTGAAGAAAAAGAGGGGTAAACCATGGAAAAAGGATCGATAGTAGGTTTTGTATTATGTTTTCTCTTGATGTTTGGTGGAATGTTTATCTCTGCCGGATCTCTGATGCCGTATTACGATTTAACTTCAATTTTTATTACTATTGGCGGATCTGTTGGAGCAACTATGATGGCTAACCCTTGGGCTAGTAGTATGAAGCTGGGTTCATTGTTTCAATTAGCAATGAAAGAACCTTCAAATGAAGTTGGATCATTAATAGATACCTTATTAACTTTTGGAGAAAAAGCTCGTAAAGAAGGTGTTCTTTCCTTAGAAGATGATGTTGCTGAAATTCCAGATCCATTTTTACAAAAAGCAATACGTCTTGTTGTGGATGGAACAGACCCTGAAGTAGTAAAAAGAATTATGTATAATGAATTAGATAAATTGGATGTTAGACACCAAGGTTATGCACAATTATTTGTAGACTGGGGTGCTTATGGCCCAGCTTTTGGGATGATAGGAACACTGGTGGGACTCGTTGCTTTGCTTGGTAACCTTTCTGATACTGCTGCCTTAGGTGCTGGTATGGCTGTCGCTTTGGTTACAACTTTGTACGGATCTATTCTTGCAAACTGGATATGTATCCCTGTTGCAGCGAAATTAAATGTTTATAATGCTGGAGAAGTACTCATGAAAGAAATTATTCTTGAAGGAGTTCTCTCTATACAAGCTGGTGATAACCCTGCGATTCTTCGAGAACGATTAAACTCATTCTTAGGTGCTACTGAAAGACGTGGAGATAGTCAAGAAGAATAAGCTAAATGATTAAAGAGGCGTAATATGGCAGATGGCGAAAAAAAGTGTCCTAAATGTCCCCCTGAAGGAGCTCCGGCTTGGATGGCGACTTATGGGGACATGGTAACATTACTACTTACATTTTTCATTGCTCTTATGGGAACACAAGTTCCAGAGGGTCAACAAGTACAACTTATTCTATCAGCTTTTGATGGTAGTTTAGGGAATCTTGATGGTGGGAATACGCTTTCTCCTGGTGTACTTGCAGAAATGGGTGCTACTGTAGAAAGTCTACCATCTTCTACACAAGGAAAGGGGCTTGCTAGACATATTCAACAAGTTTCTGATTTGTTCAAACCCGAAATAAAATCTCAAAAAGTAAGAATAGACGAAACTACAAAGGGTTATAAAATCACCCTTGCTAGTGATTTCTTTTTCAAACCATCTTCTGCTACTATTGATTATAATGAAGGTGTAGATATTTTGAGAAAACTAGCGGGATCTTTAAAACAAGGTTATGATGGTAGTAGATTAGAAGTGATAGGACATACAGATGCTGGTGCAATCCCTCCCACCTCCAATCTTGCAGTGCGTTATCCTACAAACTGGGAATTATCTGCAGGAAGATCTGCAACAGTAGTTCGTTATTTGGTAGATTTTGGTTTAGCTCCTGAGAGATTTTTTGTAGAAGGCAGAGCTGAATACGAACCACTAGAATCTAATGCAACACCAGAAGGAAGAGCATATAATAGACGTGTAGAAATTTATGTCACCGTTGATAGAGACAGATAATTAATTATATAATATGCAATTAACACGAATAAATTTATGAAGAGTTGACATAGATAGATAAAACGGAGTATACTATAAGTAGATAATACGTTTTAGAGGATGGTCTATATTATGAGTGAAATTAAAGATTTAATTATTATTGGAGCAGGACCTGCTGGAATGACAGCAGCTCTTTATATGGCTAGAGCTGGAAAATCAGTGTTGCTTTTTGAAAAATTAGCAGCAGGTGGTCAAGCCGCTTTAACCCATAGTATAGAGAATTATCCTGGATTTACCGAAGGAATTAATGGGATGGACTTGGCAGATAAAATGCGTCAACAAGTAGAACATTATGATGTAGCTTTTGAATATGATAGTGTAGAATCTATTGCTCAAGATGCTACTACAAAAATTTATACTATTACTTCTGGAGCAAAAAACTCTTTTCAAGCAAAAACTGTTTTGATTACTACAGGAACAACCTCCAAACGTCTTGGGGCAAAAGGTGAAGATAAGTTTTTTGGAAGAGGTATAGGTACTTGTGCTGTATGTGATGGTAATTTTTACAAAAATAAAATCGTTGCAGTGATAGGTGGCGGTAATTCTGCCCTTGAAGAATCTATTTATTTAGCAGATATTGCTGCAGAAGTTTATATTATTCATAGACGTGATGAATTTAGAGCAGATCCTTTTGTACAAGATAAAGTTAAAAATCACCCAAAAATCAAACTTCTTACCGATACCGTCGTAGAAGAGTTTGCTGGTGATATGAAATTAAATAAATGTATCATTAAAAATGTAAAAACAAATGCTATTTCTGAATTAGCTATTGATGGTGTTTTTTTATATGTAGGATTGGATGCTAATACAAGTTTTCTTGATCCTCAATATACAGACAAAAGCGGATTTATTCCTGTCGATTCAGAAAACAGAATCAACAAAGATGGTTTATTTGCTGCTGGAGACTGTTGTTCAGGTACTCATAAACAAGTTATTATTGCTTGTGGAGATGGGGCAAAAGCTTCTTATAGTATTGTTCATTATCTCAGTAAATTATAAAAAAACAAAAACAAAATACAAAACAGTCCTATAACTTAAGTAATAGGACTGTTTTTTTCTGGAATTTTTCTTGCTAAATTCTTTTTTTTGTAGTATTATTAAACTAATTAAAAAAAAGGAATATAAAGAATGGTACGATTCCCCAAAAAATATCTCACACTAGTGTTATATTTAATGATAGTTTTAAGTTCGGCACAAGCATTACCTGACGTAGAATTTGACATAGCTCAAGATACTACAATCACCTCAAATAGTATGATTTCACAAACAGAAATCAACACATCTAACACTACCACTAATAATCTAGAATCAGAAATCAACACTCCCAATATCATCACTACTAACTCAGAAACCGCAATTAATAGTAATAACCTCACTATTATCAGCGAAGCAGAAAATTCTACAAATACAATCACAGAAGAATTAGATACTGCAAAAATCATAAACAACAAAGATTTACTAGACGGGGAAAGCTCATTAATGCTCAATGAATTCCAAAACATTATGGCTCTTTACAATAGCAGTCCCTCAGAAATTTCACAAAAAGTAGCTCTTTATAGAAAACTGTTAGCACGCTTAAACAAAATGGAAGTTAATACAGAATTTCTTACAGGGCAAAGAGATTTAATGAAAAGTGCTCTTCGATATCGTTTAGGGATTACAAATAGAGCAGAACAAGGGATTCAACAATTAATGATGACTTCTCAAATCCCTAGTATTAGAGAAGATGCTACAAGAATGTTTATTTCTTTTGCCTACGCAGAAAGAGATAAACAAAAAATTGATACTTTTATAAAAACTAACACTTCATTTTTAAGTTCTGAAATGAATGCTTATGGAGAAATAGTAGCAGAATCTCTCAAAAAAAATAATAGTGCAGAAGAGTCAGATTATTTATTAGAAAATATTGTTTTAGCTCCTCAATCTTCTTTTGAATATAATCGTTTTAATGATCGCTTACTTAATAATATTCAAGATAATTTATCAGAGGACTCTCTTAAAAATTCTATTAATTTTTTATTGTATAATGAAAGATTAGATACGGCACTTTTTTTGATGAGAGTTGTTATAAAAACACACTCTGTTGATTATGATACGCTCCTTTCTTGGGGGCAAAAATTAGGACGCTATGAAAGAGATCTTTTGGACTCTATTAAAATGTATCAAAGCAGATCTGATGCTTATAAACAATATGTTGTTTTTTACCAAGATAGACTAGTCGCCAAAAATAGAGGAAGACAATATCATCAAAGACTCTATGCTTATAGAGGAGAAGCTGGATCTCCTTATAATGTGCCAAGGGCAGAAAGTTTGATTAATGAGTATTTAAATGGTGCTGTAGAACCAGAATATTTAGAAAAAAATGCTGAGAGATCTTTTAGGAATTTTCTTGCTTATAAAAAATATGATGTCCTTATTAACTCTTCTCGACAAATGCGTGAAAAAATGGGATCAGACAATGTTTCCCCTTATATTAATTTTTGGGAATCTTACGCTCTCCTCAAACAAGGAAACACCAACGATGCTATTCCTTTATTGGGGGCTATTTTAGCTGTTGCGCCAGAATCTTATTATGGAATACTTGCACAGAAAAAACTAAAATATATTTTTGATGTTGTCCCTTTTGCCTCTAACCAATATTTTTCTGAATTAAAAAAACAAAGTGATTTTGATAAAAATTCTTTATTGGCTTATGCTCATGTATTATATTATATGGGAAATCGCTCTTCTAAATGGCAGGCAGAAAAGATTTTTTTACAAGAAGGATTAATCTTTCCTGATATTAAAACAAGCTTAAATTCTTCCAAAGAATTTTTAATAAATGCTCACCTTGAATTAGGACTTATAAATAATGTAAGACAGCTAGCATACCACGGTGGGATTAAAAGTGTTTATGGACAAGATGTATTACTTTCTAAATATTATCAAAAAATAGACAATATTTCAGCCTTAATGAATTTAGTAGAACAGAGAAGTACTATTTTTCCAAAAAGAAATAGTTATGTTGTTGGTAAAGATGCTCTGAGGATTTATTTTCCTACCCCTTATCAAGAACATTTTGTAGATGCCTTTGAAAAAAGTGACAAAAAAATGGATGCCTATTTACTTTATTCTGTGATGAGAACAGAAAGTTTCTACAAAGAAAAAGCAAAATCTAGTGCAGGAGCAAGAGGGCTAATGCAGATTATGCCTGTTACAGGGCAATGGTTAGTAGACAAATATTTACCTAAAATGCAAGACTATTCTTTATATACTCCCTCTATTAATATTTATTTAGGGTCTGTATATATGTATGATAATATTCAAAGAATGGGATTTTTACCAGCTATAGCCGCCTACAATAGTGGGCCGACATTCGTGAGAAATTTGGTAAAACAATATCAACCACATACAGATTTGGAGTTGATGGAAATACACCCTAAACAAGAAACACGCAATTATGTAAAAAAAGTGGTAGAGAGTTATACAAGATATTCTTATATTTATAATAACGATACAATACAACTTTATGCGGTAGCTTCTTAGTAATAACAACAAATAAACACACTTATGAGATAGGATTCATAAGTGTGTTTTTTATTTATAAAAATAATCTTGATCTTTTATCGAAAAAATGGTATAATATATAATGTGTAAATCATTCATTAAGGGGCACAGCTAGTGTCAGGTTTTTCTAAAGAGGAAAAAAATATTCTTCAACACTTAAAAGCTGGTCGCTGGACAGAGGTAGAGCAAATAGCTTTCTCTATTGATGGTGGTTCAGTGAATATTGAATTACGAGATGATGTTCTAAAAATTACCAGGTTTTGGCAGAAACGCCTAGATCTTTTTGTGTATGAAGATGAGAATTCAGGACAAAAATTATTTGCGGAGTGGGAACATTTTGTAGATTTTTGTTGTGAATATAATATTAAAGAACCAACTATTTTTTTAGCAACAAAAAGCTTTGTTCTTAAAAAAATCATCGATTTCTTAACCAAAACAAGTAGAGAAAAAGACAATGCTTCAAGAGAGATTCTTGTTTTTTTAGCTTATGCTTTTTATGAAGCAGAAATGATAGACAGAGCGGTAGAAACTCTAGAATTTATTTTAGGGCGTTTTCAAGATGAGAATGATGCAAGGGTTTACACTTTATTAGGTGATCTGTATGCAGAAATCTACACAGAGAATCACCCCAAGAGAGATCTCGCTGTTATCATGTTTAACGAATTATTCTTAAAATGTATCAATGATGTTGATATTAATAATATTGATTATCCTGATATACAAAAACTTGCTCAAGGTGTTAGAGCCGATCATTTCCCAGAAAATGAAGTTAAATATTGGATACCTATTTATGGATATCTTTATGGTGGTCTGACCGTTAGACGAAA